>PETY01000037.1 GCA_002780915.1 Candidatus Nealsonbacteria bacterium CG02_land_8_20_14_3_00_34_20
TAAAATTCATTTAAAATTTATCATTTAACATTTAAAATTAAAAGAAATGGTTGCTATGAGATTCCAGATTCCAAATTCCATATTCAGCTCTTGCCGTGGCAAGGGTTTTTTGTTATTATAGGATTAGATAAGAAATTAATTTGGAATTTTTGGTAGCTCGAAATAATTTTATTAGTCTTACTTATAACTAATTACTGACAACCTATATGCTATACAAAATTTTCAATTCAAAATATGAATCAAACACTAATCTTACTTATAATAGGCGTAGTTTCCCTATCAATAGGGGTTGTTTTAGGTTATTATGTTCGCCAATCAATTGCTAAAAAAAGAGCTGGCACGCTTGAGGCCAGACTCCAAGAAAAACTTGTTCAATCCAAAAAAGAAGCAGGGGCAATTCTATCTAAAGCTAGAGAGAAAGCCGATAAATTAGAAAAAAAAGTTTTTTTAGAATTAGACCAGCGTCAAAAAGCAGTTATTCAAGCAGAACACCTTTTGTTTAGAAGAGAAGAAAATTTAGAAAAGAAGACCGATGATTTAGAAAGGAAAGAGAGAGAGTTTCGCCAAAAAGTGGAGAGATTAAGAGAAATCAAAGAGAGCTTGCGAGAATTAAGAGAGGAGTCTTTAAAGAACTTAGAGAGGATTACAGGACTTTCTAAAGAAGAGGCAAAAAATGAGCTTTTTGCCGAACTGGAAAAAGAATATCAATCTGAGGTTTTAGAAAGGCTCAGGAAATTAGAAGCTCGAGGCCAGGGCCAGTATGAGAGAAAAGCAAAAGAGATTTTAGCAACCACCATCCAAAGTTTTGCCTTATCTCAAGCCCAGGAAATTACCACCACTACGGTTAAATTGCCCTCAGATGAAATTAAAGGGAGAATTATTGGTAAGGAAGGTAGAAATATCAGAGCATTTGAAAAAGCGACTGGAGCCGAGGTGATAGTTGATGAAACTCCGGAAACAGTAATAATATCTTGTTTCAATCCTATAAGACGAGAGATAGCCCGGATTACCTTAGAAAAATTAATTAAAGATGGCAGAATTCAGCCTGCCCGGATTGAAACAGAAATTGAGAAGGCAGAGAAAGAAGTAGCCAAAAAAATAAAAGAAGCAGGAGAAGCAGCGGTTTATGAGACAGAAATTTTAGATTTTCCAGAAAAGATAATTCAGATTTTAGGCAGATTACATTTTAGAACCAGTTATGGTCAAAATGTTCTTCTGCACTCTATTGAGGTTTCATATTTAGCCGCAGCCATAGCATCTGAATTAGGGGCAAATGTTTCAATTTGCAAAAAGGCGGGACTTTTGCATGATATTGGCAAAGCCCTTGACTATCAATTAGAAGGCTCTCATACTGATATAGGTATAAAAATTTTAGAAAAGTTTGCCGTTGGGAAGGAAGTGATTAATGCGATGAAATCCCATCACGAAGAATACCCTTATGAAACATTGGAGGCAGTGATTGTGCAGGTAGCAGACCAGATTTCCGGAGCAAGGCCCGGGGCAAGGAAAGATACTTTAGAAAATTATCTAAAAAGATTAGAGGACTTGGAAGCAATTGCTTTCTCTTTTTCTGGAGTAGAAAAGTCATACGCTGTTCAGGCGGGGAGAGAGATAAGAGTTTTTGTTAAACCTAAAGAGATTGATGATTTAGCAGCTTCCAAATTAGCTAAAGATATTGCTAAGAAGATTCAGGAAGAGTTAAAATATCCTGGAGAGATAAAGGTTAATGTGATTAGAGAAACAAGAGTAATAGAATACGCAAAATAATAACTTATAACTCATAACTCATAACATAGAAGAGATTCCAAGTTCCAAGTTATGAGTTCCAAGTTGTATGTTGTTAAGTTCGTTGTTGGTCGACGATAAAATAAACTTAATTGCTAAAATTTATTAAAAATTATGACCAAAGAAAACTTAATTGAAGCAATTGTTAAAAAAACAGCTGTGTCTAAAAAACAAGCTGCTGAGACCCTTAGTACTGTCTTAGAGGAAATTACTAAATCTCTATCTAAAGGAGAGCAAGTGGTTTTAACTGGTTTTGGAACTTTCAAAGTTTCAAAAAGAGCCGCAAGGAATGGTAGAAACCCGAAGACTGGCGCAACTATTAAAATCCCGGCAATGAAAGTAGCTCGTTTTAAAGTAGGGAAGAGCTTAAAAGACGCGGTAAGATAAAATAATTTCTTTTTGACAAAAGCCGCTCTTCTTAAGAGCGGTTTTTGTATTTTTAATTATGTTGACCGAGGTTTGACCTCGTCGGCATCCTCGGGATGAGCGGGTGAAGGGAATCGAACCCTCGTCATCTTCTTGGAAGGAAGAGATTTTACCATTAAACTACACCCGCAATACTAAATTTGAGATAAGGTAGCTTCTATCCATCCCATAATTCGTCGATGTAAGCTTCTCGGAGAGCCGGGACTTGAACCCGGACTAAATCCCGCCCATTTTTTTTCGGGGTACTCAGATTTGAACTGAGACTAAATCTTTACCCCGTAGTGAGCTTTGCTCTACTACGGGGCTCCCAC
>PETY01000002.1 GCA_002780915.1 Candidatus Nealsonbacteria bacterium CG02_land_8_20_14_3_00_34_20
ATGAACAGATAAAGTAAAGAGACTTGGAATCTAAAGTAAAAAAGCCCCTTGGTGTAAAACAGGTGGAGAAACTGTGCACAAGAATCCTTAAAGAAAAAATTGACCAAAATAAAAGAATCTGATACTATAAATATTACTTGTTTCAAATTACAAATTTAGAGAATATGAGTATCACTTATCATCCTAAAAAGAAAAAAAGGAAGCGCGCTCATGGATTTTTGGTTAGAAAAAAGACAAAAGGAGGGAGAAGGGTTTTGGGAAGAAGAAGAAAAAAAAGAAGAGAAAAGTTGACAGTATAAAAAGTTAAAACGATATTGTGCTACCCAAAGCAAACAGACTAAAAAAAAAGAAAGACTTTGAAAAAGTTTTCAAACAAGGGAAAGGAGCCAAAGAAGACTTTTTAATTTTAAAATTTGTTAAAAATAATTTAAACCAGAGCCGCTTCGGGATTATAGTTTCTCAAAAAATTTCCAAAAAAGCAATCCTGCGCAATAAAGTCAAAAGAAGAATAAGAGAATCGATAAAGATGGAGTTAGCGGAGATTAAAAATGGGTTTGATATAACCTTGATAGCTGTCCCCGGTTTAGAAACTAAGAGCTTTCATGAGATAAAAGGAATGATTGATAAAATTTTTGCTAAAACAAAAATTTTAAAAATCCACCCTGTTGTTCGACAGGATGCGCCGTCGAACGACGGGGCAAAATCAAAGAGCAAAAAATGATTAAAAATTTATTTTTAAATACTATCAAATTTTATCAACGGTTTATTTCGCCCAACTTGGGTCAAAATTGCCGGTTTTACCCCAACTGTTCAGAGTATACATTTTTAGCAATCGAGAAATATGGATTATTCAAAGGAGGATGGAAGGGAGCTAAAAGAATATTAAAATGTTTTCCCTGGCATCAAGGAGGAATTGATCTGCCATAAAAATTTAACATCCTGCTAAATTTATTTAGAATTTAGAAAATTAAAACAATGGAAGTACTTATTGATGCCTTTAATCTAATATTATACCAACCGCTTTTTAATGCCTTGATATTGTTTTATGAATACTTGCCAGGACACGATTTTGGCATAGCAGTAATTGTTTTAACGGTCCTGATTAGATTTATTCTTTATCCCCTGATGACTCAATCAACTAAATCTCAAAAAGTTCTCTCGGGGCTTCAGCCAAAAATTCAGGAAATCCAAGGCAAATACAAAAACGACAAAGAAAAACAAAGCCGGGCAATAATGGAGCTTTACCAAAAAGAAAAAATTAATCCTTTTGGCGGATGTTTGCCCCTTTTGATTCAATTACCAATTTTAATTGCTCTTTACCAGGTATTTTTAAAAGGATTTCAGCCGGAAGCAATGGCTGGTCTTTATAGTTTTGTTCCTTATCCGGGAGTAATTAATCCTATTTTTTTGGGCTTGATTAATCTTGCGGAGTCCTCGCTAATCTTGGCAATTTTAGCAGCTGTGGTTCAGTTTTTTCAGTCAAAAATGGTTATGCCGCCTTCTTCTAAAAAGCAGGTTAAAGGGAAAGACCAAATGGCTCAATTTTCTGGCATAATGCAAAAGCAGATGCTTTATTTTTTCCCGATATTCACTTTTTTTATTTTAACTCGACTTCCAGCCGCATTGGGAATTTACTGGATAGTAACCTCGGTCTTTTCTATTGCCCAGACCCATTTTATTTTTAAGAAAAATGATTAAAAATAAACCAAATTCTCCCGAAGGGTTATCTTTGAAGGAGAAAAAAGAAATTCAAAAATTAACAGAAGATTTTTTTCAGAAGCTCGGCATTCCAATAGAAATAGAAAAATTTTCTTTCAAAGAGCAAGTCTTACTTATAAATTTAAATACAACGGAACCCCGAGTTTTAATTGGTCATAATGGACAGACTCTATCTGAAATTCAGCATCTTCTGGGGAAAATAATTAGAAAAAAAATTAAAAAGGATTTCTTTCTGAATTTAGATATTGAAAACTATAAAAAGAAAAAAATAGAATATTTAAAAGAGCTGGCTCAATCATTAGCCGACGAGGTTGTTATTTACAAAGAAGAAAAGATTTTACCCCCTCTCTCAGCTTTTGAAAGAAGAATAATCCATTTAGAATTAGCTCAAAGAGAAGATATTACCACTCAGAGTACCGGCCAAGGGTCCGAGAGAAGAATAGTCATTAAACCAGTAACTGATAACTTATAACCTCGATAGTTTACTTGGGAATAGAAAAATAAATATCGTAGGTTGCACCTATGGTTTTTATTTAACAGAGTTTATCTAGTTGACATTAATTGGAAAGAAGAGGTACAGGGTAGTTTTTTTAGCCAAAGAAACCCTCCGCTCCTGCATCTTCCCATAGGGTCATTACTTAAATCAGCATCACTTTTTACAACAACATCGCAATAACCCTGACAATTTTCCTCATCACAGAGAATTA
>PETY01000017.1 GCA_002780915.1 Candidatus Nealsonbacteria bacterium CG02_land_8_20_14_3_00_34_20
TTAAAGAAAGAAATATTATGATGAATATTCCAGGTAACGATGTTTTAAGAACAAAAAAGACTTCTGCAAAAGACGCAGAAGTCTTTTAAATTTATTAACTTAGGGTTTGCAAAAAAAATTTAAAAGAGTATAATAATAATTAAATTATGGCTGTACCAAAACAAAAACATACAAAATCACGGAGAGATAAAAGAAGGGGAAATATTTACCTTAAAGTTCCTGTTTTAATTAAATGTCCAAAATGCGGTAAGCCGGTTTTGCCTCATACTGTTTGCAGTTATTGCGGCTATTATAAAGGGAGAGAAATTATAGATGTCTTAGCTAAATTAGAAAAAAAAGAGAAAAAGAAAAGAGAAAAAGAAATGAAAGCTAAAGAAGCAGAAGAAAAAAAAGAAAAACCATTAACTATGGAAGAACTATCTAAAAGATAGCTTTTTAGCTTGTGGCTTTTTAGGAGTTAGGGATTCCTAAGAAGCTAAGAAGCTAATTCCTAATAAGCTGATTTTATGGCTGCTCGTCATTTATCAAGATCAATAGCAATGCAGAGTTTATATGAATGGGACTTTTATGATAAAGACCCAAAACAGTTAAAAAAGATTGTTGAAAAAAATATTCAAGAATTTGGCTCAGGACTGGGAGATCCAAGTTTTGTTTGGAAATTAATAGAGGGAGTAAAGGAAAAATTTCCTACCATTGATAAAATCATTGAAAAAACAGCGCCACAATGGCCTATTCCTCAAATTAACATTTTAGATAGGAATATTTTAAGAATAGGGCTTTATGAATTATTATATGGGAATAAAAAAGAAGTCCCTCCGAAAGTAGCTATCGATGAAGCAATTGAATTAGCTAAAAATTTTGGAGGAGAGAGCTCAAGAAAATTTATAAATGGAGTATTGGGAACAGTGTATAATCAAATAAAAGAATAATAATTCTAATTTACTAATTTATCCGAATGCTACGAATATAATATTATTAGGAGAATTCGGATGTCATTTATAGATTGGGATTGCTTCTTGTGGAGGATTTTTCTAAACTTACCCACCTAAATTTTGAAAAAAATTTTGGCGGGCTTGAAAAAAAGCTAAGTTTAAAATTTAATAATAAAGATTTATTGATTCAGGCATTCTGTCATCGCTCTTACCTTAATGAAAATCCTGAGTTTAGTCTTGGTCACAATGAAAGATTAGAGTTTTTAGGAGACGCTGTTTTAGAACTGATTACTACAGAGTATCTTTTTAAAAAGTTTCCTAAGAAAACAGAAGGAGAGTTAACTAGTTGGCGGGCAGCTTTAGTAAACTCTAATATCCTTTCGGAAACTGCTTATAATCTTGATTTTAATGATTTTGTTCTATTATCTCAGGGTGAAAAAAAAGAAATTAAGAAAGCCAGAGGATATATTTTAGCTGACATCTTCGAATCATTTATCGGCGCTCTCTACCTTGACCAAGGATACCAATCCTGCCAGAATTTTATTGAGAGAAATTTAATAAACAAAAAATTACCAGAAATCATTGAAAAAGGTCTTTTTAAAGATAGTAAATCTCTGTTTCAAGAGAGAGCTCAAGAAATATTGAGTATTACTCCTATCTATCAAGTTTTAGAGGAATCAGGGCCTGACCATATTAAACATTTTATAGTAGGTGTCTTTTTAGATAAAGAATTGATTACTAAGGGAGAAGGATACTCAAAACAAGAGGCAGAATTAGATGCAGCAAAAAATGCTTTAAAAGTAAAGGGATGGTAAAAATTAAAAATTATTTATTATGTTAGTTATTCGCTTATTCCGTGTGGGTAAGAAAAAACAGCCATCGTTCAAAATTGTAGTTTGCGACAAGAGAAATCCTCCCAAAAGAGGAAATTTTGTGGAGGAGGTAGGCTTTTATAATCCCTTAACCAAAGAAAAAGTGTTAAGAAAGGAGAGAATTGAACATTGGTTAAAATTTGGAGCTCAACCCTCAGATAGTGTTTATAATTTATTAATCCAAGAAAAAATCCTCTCAGGAAAAAAGAGGCCAGTTTACATTAAACAAAAACCTAAACAAGAAGCAGAGAAAGAAGTAAAAAAAGAAAGAATAGTTGACACTTAGCTTAAAATATGTATAATGAAAAGGAGTAGCGTTTATTGTTTTTGCCGATTTTCCTGTAGGAAGCAAAGAGCTTATGGAGATCGGATGAATTTTAAAAAGGTCGAGCTACTCTGAAAAGATATATTATAACCAGTATAATAAATTCAGATTATGGCTACCGTAACTAAGGATCAAGAATTTCTTGAATATATTATTAAAGCTATAGTTGACAACCCAGAAGATGTAAAGGTAGAAAGAAGGGTTGACGAAATGGGGGTTTTACTTTCTGCGAGAGTAAATCCTGAGGATATGGGCCAGTTAGTTGGCCGTGAAGGCTCAACAGCTAGGGCTATTAGAAGTTTAGTCAGAATTGTGGGATTGAAAAATCATGCCAGAGTTAATTTGAAGATTGAAGAACCAGAAGGTGGTCCAGTTAGAAGAAGAACTCGTCCAGAAGGTTCTGAAGGATTAGACGAGTTGAAACTGTAAACGGGGCTGAAGAAGTCAGTTTACTAATTCAGAAAACAGTGCTAATATCCAGATATTGGCGCTGTTTTTTATTAAACCACTGATAATTTGCCGATATCTATGCTGATTAAACACTGGTGTCCAGCGTATAATTCAGCTTTAATTTAGCGGAAATATGAAGTTTGATATCATTACCATTTTTCCCCAAATTTTTGATTCTTATTTAAAGGAATCTTTTATTAAAAAAGCCCAAAAAGAGGGATTAATTAAAATTAATATCCATAATTTAAGAAAATGGACCAAAAATTCTCACCAAACTGTAGATGATAGACCATATGGAGGAGGATTAGGAATGGTATTCAAGATTGAACCTATCTATCGAGCGATTAAAGAAATTAAGCGAAAAGCGCTGGATTCGAAGAAGACTCCCCGGAGGGTTGCAAGCGAAAAGCGCAAAACAAAAATTATTTTATTTACGCCGAGAGGGAAAAAGTTTAATCAAAAGACAGCTTATCAGTTTTCAAAACTAGAGCAAATCGTAATGATTTGTGGGAGATACGAAGGAGTAGACGAGAGAGTGGCAAAACACATTGCTGACCTTGAATTATCGATAGGGGATTACGATTTAATGGGAGGAGAGTTACCAGCAATGGTAGTGGTAGAGACAGTATCTAGATTAATTCCTGGTGTTTTAGGAAAACCTCAGTTCTTAAAAGAGAGGATTACAAAAAGAAAAGGATTTATTGAGTATCCCCAGTATACTCGCCCTCTTAAGTTTTTCCCTGAAAAATTTAGGCGGGCAAGCCCGAAAACTTGGAGAGTTCCTAAAGTGCTTTTGTCTGGGAATCATAAAAAAATTGAAGAGTGGCGAGGGAAACACCAAAAAATTATCTTGTCCTGAACTTGCCGAAGGATTGAAGAATAAAGAAATTTTTGCTAAAATAAATTAAAATTTGGGTAGGTACCGAAGTAGTCAAACGGGTCTGACTGTAAATCAGATGGCTACGGCCTTCGGGGGTGCAAATCCCTCCCTGCCCACAGCGTAATAAATTGCGAAGCAATTTAAACGCTGTAGGAACGTTTAAATTTGTTTACAAATTTATTACGTCCCACAAAAGAAATTCAAAATTCCGCCTGAGTAGCTTAGGTAGTAGAGCACGTCTTTGGTAAAGACGAGGTCCGCAGTGCAAATCTGCGCTCAGGCTCATGGCAGTAAAAAAGAAACCATTTATAAAACTTCAGTGTCAGGAATGTAAAAGAATTAATTATTTTACTCACAAATCTAAGCAAAAAACTGGTGAGAAGAAATTGGGATTGAAAAAATTCTGCAAGTGGTGCCGGAAGCACACTATTCATAAAGAAACGAAAAGATAAAATTCTTTAAAATAAGATAGCCATGAATAAAAACTATTATGGGGGCGTCGGTTAACTGGCAAACCACTTCTCTCCAAAAGAAGAATACTGTAGGTTCAAGTCCTACCGCCCCTGCCCAGAAAATGTAAAGCGCAAAAAGAAAAGTGTAAAACAAAAAATATGAAAAATTTTTTAAAAAATCTTTATAATTTAATTGGAGGAATAGGCATAGGCTTTGGGGGAGGGATGACTATAGGTAAAATAGTCCTTTTAGAAGAAAGTTATTATTGGTTGATAACAGCTCTGGCTTTTGTTTTGGGAGGATTTTTCTTGGCCTTAGGGATAACAACAAAACCATCACAAAAGATAGAAAAAGAAAAACCAGAAGAAGCCAAAATTACAGAAGAAAAAGAGTCAAGAGGAATTCAGGATATTTAGAATTTAGGTTAAAAATTATGGCGCTTATTGACGATTTAATTAAAGAAAGTTGGCTTAAAAGCCCGGAGATTATTGGTAGCTTTCGTAAAATTAAAAGAAGAGACTTCTTGCCAGAGGATATTAAAAATTTAGCTGAATTAAATGAAGCTTTATCTATAGGTTGGGGTCAAACCATTTCTCAACCGTTGGTAGTAGCTTTTATGTTGGGACAGCTTCAACCCAAAAAAGGGGATAAAATTTTAGATGTCGGAGCTGGCTCGGGATGGACCACTGCTCTTCTTGCTGAAATTGTTGGTTCTCAGGGTAAGATTATTGCCATGGAAATAATTCCAGAACTAAAGGAGTTTGGTGAAAGAAATGTAAATAAATATAATTTTATTAAAAAAGAAATTGTTGAATTTATCTGTACCGATGGTTCAAAGGGCTATTCAAAAGAAGCACCCTTCGACAGGATTTTAGCTTCTGCCGCCTGCCAGGAAATTCCTCCCGCTTGGAAAGAACAAGTGAAAGTCGGAGGAAGGATAGTTGTACCAATCAAAAATTCCATCTGGCTTTTTATTAAAAAAAGCAAAGATGAATTTGAAAAATTTGAATATCCCGGCTTTGTTTTTGTTCCATTGATGGAAAAAACAGTAACAAAAGAAGAAGTAAAAAAAGAGTCAAAGAAGGTAGCAATAGTTATTGCTTTCCGCGATTTTCGGGATGAGGAATATTTTATACCGAAAGAGATTTTAGAAAGAGCTGAAATAGAAATAAAAACTGTAAGTTCCCAGAAAGGAACTGCTATTGGCGCTGATGGGGGAGAGGCAGAAGTTGATATTTTGCTTGAAGACCTGAATCCAGCTGATTTTGAGGCAATAATTTTTGTTGGTGGACGGGGTTGCCTTAAATATCTTGACAATGAAGATTCTTATAGGATTGTTAAAGAAGCAGTTTCTCAAAATAAAATTTTGGCTTCAATCTGTGTATCTCCAGTAATTCTAGCCAAAACAGGAGTACTGCAGGGAAAACGAGCCACAGTTTGGTCAAGCACTTTTGATAAAAGTACGATTAAAATCCTAAAAGAAAATGGGGCAATTTATCAAGATGAATTAGTAGTAGTTGATGGTAAAATTATCACTGGCAACGGCCCAGGGGCTTCAGAGAAATTTGGGAAAACTATCATTAGGGGATTGACCCCGTAGAGAAAATTTGAAAGACAGCTTCGCTGTCAATCTATGAAGTATTCAAATTTCTTCTACGGGGTTGACAGAAAAGTAAGAATCTATTAAACTAACATAATATTTATAAAACATTGCCGCAGACCAGGGGCACACAGTAAGACCTCTTGAGGCAAAAGTAATTTTAGTATGTCTGCGGCAGCAGACATTTTTTAATACAGTTGGTTGCTATATGCCAAAAACATTAGAACAAAAAAAGAAAATAGTGGCTGAGCTAAAAGATGATATTGCTAAACAAGCATCAATGATTTTTGTTGAGATTTCAGGAATAAAAACACCAAAATTAGATTCTTTTAAAAAAGAGTTTAAAAAAATAAATTCTAAATTACAAGTAATAAAAAAGACTTTATTAAATTTAGCTCTATCTCAAAAGTATCCCCAAAATCCTTTGAAAAATTTCAAGAAAGAAATAGCTATTATTTTTGGCTTTGAAGACGAAGTTCTCCCAGCAAAGACTGCTTATAAATTTTCCCTGGATGAAAAAAATTTGAAAATTTTAGGGGGATACATAGAAAGCGAAGGGAACGAATTTTTAGAAGAGGAAAAAGTTATTGCTTTGGCGCAACTACCATCCAGGCAAGAGCTTCTGGCAAAAACGCTTAGAAGTATTTCAGCCCCGATGTCAAATTTTGTAAATGTTTTACAGCAGAACTTAAGAAGTTTAGTTTATATATTAAGTAATATTAAGCCCCAATGACCAAAGCCCAATACCCAATCAAATCCTAAGTCCCAATGATTAAAACCTATTATAAAATTATTGGGATTTAAAAAATTGGGACTTGATTGGTCATTGGTTATTGAGATTCGGGACTTTTAAAAAATTATGGTTGAAGAAAAAAAAGAAAAAAACGAGGATAAAGAAGTAGTAGTGCCTAAAAAATTTCAGAACTTGGTCAAAGAAATTGAGAAAATGTCGGTTTTAGATTTAGCAGAATTAGTGAAGATTTTAGAGAAAAAGTTTGGGGTTTCAGCTGCAGCTGTGGTAGCGGCAACTCCAGCTTCCGCCCCCGCTGAAGATACGACGGACAAGGAGGAAAAAACTGAATTTAATGTAGTTTTGACAGCTATTGGAGATAAGAAGATTGAGGTCATAAAAGTTGTTAGAGATATTACTCAAAAGGGATTAAAGGAATCCAAGGATTTAGTAGATGCAGCGGCTAATGAGCCCAAGACCATAAAAGAAGGAGTAAAGAAAGGAGAGGCTGAAGAATTAAAAAAGAAACTTGAAGCCGCCGGCGCCAAAGTTGAGTTAAAATAAAACAGCATTCCGAAATTTTAAAAATCTCAATCCCGTAAGGGCTTGAGATTTTTATAGTTATTGATATCGCCTAAAGGAAGATTTTTTGGTAGAGTGAAATTGATATGAGAAAAATTATTGTTCCAAAACCGAAAAATGATTCTCTTTTAGCGCAATTAGGATCGTTATATAAAACCTTTATGAGTACTAAAAATAAAGAGGATTTGGAATTTGATTTATCTTTGCTTGATTGGATTTATCCTTTATTGATATTGCCCCTAAGCGCTTATATAAATAACACTCACAGTACGTATAAAATAAATTCATCCAATAGAATTAAAACATATCTGGAAACGATAAACTTCCCGAATGGCATAGACTCTATTTCTTCATTTCAGCGAAAAATCCAAAAACATAAAAGTTATATCCCGATAAGCGTATTAAGAAGAGAAGAAGGAGCTAAAAGGGAAAGGTTGGAGTCATTGTTTTCGGAAAAAGTTTACGAAATACTTGGTAATATTTCAGGAGCGCAAAATGCTGTTTGTTATCCTATTGCAGAGTTGGTAACTAATATATTTGAGCACAGTAAAAAAGATGTCGGGTTTATTTTCGGTCAATTCTATCCTACTAAAAATTACTTAGATATTTGTATTGTTGATTATGGCAGGGGATTCGCCGGCGCATATAAAGAAGAAAAGAACCTGAAATTATCTGACATTGAGGCTATTTCTGAAGCAATGAAAGGCAATTCAGTTAAACCTGAAAAAGAAAGAGGTTATGGCATTTGGACGTCTAAAAAGATTATATGTGATGTTTTAAATGGGGGTGAATTTATTATGATATCGGGTTCCGCCGGTCTGGTTTCTGGAAATAAGAAAGAGAGATTGGTGTCTTTTCCCAATTTTTATTGGCAGGGAGTAATTGTCGCTTATAGGATACCAAGACCAACGGGGGTCCTTGATATTACCCCTTTTTTAGAATAATGTTTATGCTATAATTAAAAATATGAAAAACATTAAAAAAGAAAAGAAAACTTCAATAAATATCGCTAATTTACTGGCACCGATTATAAGTTCTCGTGACATAATTGATATATTGGAGAAATTCATAAAAAGAACTGACACCCAATCGGTCGATTTGGATTTTATCAATGTAAAATTCATTTCGCGTTCTGTCGCCCACGCTTTATTATTAATGAAAGAAAATCTACGGACTAAAAAAGCCATATCTTTTGTTAATGTTAATAAAGATGTAGCAGAAATGCTGCGTGCCGTAGCCGCAAATAGGATTGTTCCCAAATCGCAAAAACCAAAGTTTAATCCGGAAAAAATCAATATAAATTCTTTATTGAAAGAAGCTTTAACTTAGAAATAAAAAAGAATATCGAAGAAACTAAAGTTTCTTCTCCACCTTCGCCCCCGCGGGGGCTCGGTATTTGAGGCAGCCGGCGCCAAAGTAGAGCTAAAGTAAAAAATAGAGTAGAAGCAGTTAAGGATAGTTAAGGAGATATTGTTGCCGTAGTATTTAGGCGATCGTAGAAATATTACGGCAATATTCTGCAAAAGTTTAAGAATTATTTTATAGAAATTTTATAAATACTAACTCCATTTAATAGATAAATTATTTTTCCGTCCTCATGCACGGCAAAGTCTAAAAGATTATCCCATTGGGAGTTTTGCAGTTGTTTTATAACACTCCCTTTTTTATCAAGAATAATAATTCTTTTTTGGGATGGTTCCAGAAGGTATAGATAAGGCAGTCCAGGAGCAGTGAAAATTTTAGAAATATTTTTAGGCTCAGGAAAAATATTCAAGTTCATTGTTTCTTGCAGCTGACCAGCGTAATACCTGCTAATTGTATTATTTTTACTTAAAATCCAGATTGAACCGTCTATAGCCATTGAATTAGGCTCGACGGTTTTTTGTTTTAACCAGGATTGAGGAGTTTGCCACTTTAAGTCTCCAAGATAGGCATACTTTACAACTGCTCCTTCTTGAGCGTTGGACAGATTATAACCTAAGAAATAAAGTCCTGACCTGAAAATATCAAAATCTTCGAAGGCAGCCTCAGGGTAGGGTAAATCTAAATTAAAAATTCTCTCTAATTGATTTTCCTTAAATAAGATTATATTATTCGGTCTTGAAAAAAAGAGAACTTCATCTTTATTAAAAACTCCTCCCAAACTAAGATTTTGCTTCCAAGAATATTGTTGGTATTTATCGGTAGTAAGATTATAGCAAAGAAGATTGCCCGAGAAAGGATTAAAGAGATAGATACTTTGTTCCTGTAAAATTATATTTTGGGGTAAAAGTTTTACTTCAACAGAGGGAACATTAAAAATTAATTCAAAGGGAAAGTTTTCTTCAAAATTATTTATTAAAAAAAGTTTTTCTTCTATTTTTTGTTTTAATAATTTGGCTTTTTCTTCTAAGGAGGCTTTGTTTTTTGTTTGAGGTAAAATATCATCCCAGGCCTCCTGAAGCAATAAATTAGCTTCTTGAACATTTTTTTGTTCCAACAGGGAATCTGCTTGTTGAGTTTTTGATTCTATTTGGGCGATTAGTTCTTGAGCCAAGGATTTCTCTTTCTCTTTTTCTTTTTGGGAGAGAAGAAAGCCGAACAGCAAGATTAGAGATAAAAGTAAAATTAATGATATATTCTTTTGAAGGGCGCTCTTCCTCTCTTTTTTAAAAGAGAGCCAGCTCATCTTAAATTTTTTGCCCCAAGAAGAAAAATCTATCCTGGGCATTACTTGCCTTATTCTTTGTAAATAAAATAGAGGATTGATTTTCGGAAGTTTAAAAAAGGAAGCCGCTTTTCTAAATTTAGATTTTTTAGTTTCCGGGGTAATTTTTTTAAGGGAAGAAGGGCTAAAATTCGAAAGTAAAAGGACTGGTCCGGTAAGATTTGAAGCTGCTTTTTTAAATTTATGAAGAATTTCATCAATTTCCTTCCCTATATTAACGGAAAAAATTTTTTCTAAAATATTGTTCTGACAAAAAAATTCATAAACCTCTTTATTTAAAATCATTATTCTATTTTTAGGGTCTATTTTTCCCGAGATAATGTTCTCAAAACTATCTTTTTTTGCTCCTAATTTTTCATCTAAATTTACAATTTTATTGTCTTTTAAAAATAGCACCTTTAAGTTTCCTATTTGGCTGAAATTTATTTTAGAATTTTGACAACTCAAAATAAAAAAATTAAACCTTACCTGCTCTTCTCCAATTTTTAATTCTTTTAAAAAAGCATTAACTGTTTTTAAGCTTTGCTTCAAGGCGGTCTCAGACGTAAGATTTGTTTCTCGGTAATACTCTGTTTTAATAAGAGAACTCAACTCATTGAGAAGACTTTTATTTTGAGAGTTTACATCCTTTATCAACCCCACCATATATAGATCCCCTAACTGTTTTTTGACAGCCGTTTCTGGTTCAAAACAAAAAGTATCAAAAGTTAAACCTTTTTTGTTTCGGGGATTAAAATGTAATTCAAAAACTTCCATAATCTTCATTTCAGATTATATTATAATTATAAGTTTTTTCTTTTATTTAGCAACCTTTTTTCATTTACCTATTTCCTAAATTTTGTTATATTAAATACAAAGTTCTTGAGCGCCTCGCCCTTTATGCGCGTATAACTCAGTGGTTAGAGTACTGTCTTCACATGGCAGGAGTCGCTGGTTCGAATCCAGCTACGCGCACATGCTAAAAGGACGGGAATGAAAAACACCACACTTTTAAAAGTGTGGTGTTTTTCTAATACAGAAAAATTTCTTGAAAATTTTTCTGTTCTTGAATAATAAACTAAACTTCCATTTCAGGCAGAACTTAACTAATTATTGCTTAAACCCCGTTAGAAATTTGCCACAGTTAAATATGTTCGAGTTTCAACAATCACTTTATTTCATTAAGTCCTCGCCAAAAAAGAACAAAAGTTCTTTTTTAGACAACAGTACATATGCAAATTTCTAACGGGGTAAATTAGAATTCGTCAGACTTCTAATGGGGTTTGCAGATATTCTCAGGTTGATTTTGAGCTAGATCGCAGACTAATTTAGTTAAAACCTCTTTTTCTTTTTCTTCACCCTGGCTCTCTCCTGAGCCCGTCCGATAATATTTACAACCCAAAATCAAAGTTGGAACGCCACCATTACTGTACTTAAAAAAAATATCTTGGTCGCTTTGGGAATCCATATTATCGTGGAAAGAAATATAATCCTTAAATGTATTAGTGACTTCTTTTATAATTGGATGCTCCCATAAACAATGAGGACAACCCTCAGACCCAAAGAAATAAACTATTGGTTTATCGTTTTCTTTACAAATTTCAGCTTCAGTTAGCTTCTTAAAATTTCCTTCTACTATTTCTGATGGTTGAGTATCTGCCTCTGGGTTAGAAGGTTGTTTTGCCCATTCAGGTTCTTTATCTAAATTCAAAGCCTCGCCTGCAAAAAGGAGCTTACCGTCTTCGCTAACATAAGAATCAAATTTCTTGCTACCCATTTCAATGACAAATTTATAGAACTTTTTTGGAGTATCTTTTGAAACCTCGTTTAAAGAAACTTGATTTGCATCGTCAGTTAGATATTTATTAATATAATTTAGGGCAATTTCTGTTGCCTGTTCAACGCTCAGATTTTCTTCTCCTTTTAAAAGATAATCTCTTATTAAAAAAGAGGCTGAAATAATTATTAATAAAATTCCTAAAACTATTGTACTTAATTTCCATTTATTAAATCTCATATGTTTATATATATTATATTATGTTTTTCTTCTTTTAATATTAGCATTTTATAGCTTATTTTGGATAAAGTCAATATTACAATTTTTAATATTAGCATTTTATAGCTTATTTTGGATAAAGTCAATATTACAATATTATTCAAAAATGTTATAATAAAAAAAATGAAATGGATTTATTTTGTTCTATTTACAATAGGGGTTTTGATAATTTTTAGTGGAGGTTATCTAACAAACCGATCCAATTATAATGTTAAAAATTTAGATTCTCAGGGAGAGAATTTAATCTGTTTTGGTAATAGCTTAACGGTTGGAGAGGGAGCCGATAGCGGTCAATCCTACCCGGCTACACTTGCTAAAAAGCTTAGTTTTCCAGTGATTAATTCTGGAGGGGGCGGTGATACTAGTTACAATGCCCTGCAAAGACTTCAAAAAGATGTTTTAGCTAAAAATCCATTTTTAGTCATTGTAGAATTTGGGGCAAATGATTATTTAAAAGGCATACCCCAAGAGGAAACCCTTGAAAATATAGAGAGAATTATTGAAGAAATTCAACAAGCAGGGGCAGCAGTAGTGCTGTTAGAAGTAAAAATAACTTTTCCCCGGGATAAATACATTTCAAGCCTTAAGAAAATAGCCAAGAAAAAAGGAGCTTTCTTAATTCCCGACATTTTGAAAGGAATTCATGGAAATCCAAAATTAATGTCTCCAGATACTATGCATCCCAATGGAGAGGGATAT
>PETY01000027.1 GCA_002780915.1 Candidatus Nealsonbacteria bacterium CG02_land_8_20_14_3_00_34_20
TTAGGAGAAAAATCCTGGGAGGCGAAAGAAAATTCTTCTGGAATTGCCTGGCTTAGCAAAGAAAATTTAGAGTATTCGACTAGAGAGGCAAAAAAAGAAGCCGATATTGTTATAGTGTCAATGCACTTTGGCCAAGAATATAAAAACCAACCAGATTCAGAACAAAAATATTTTGCCCATATAGCAATAGATTATGGAGCAGATTTAGTAGTGGGCCATCATCCTCATTTAGTCCAACCAATAGAAAAATATGCCTCAGGGAATATTGCTTATTCCCTGGGAAATTTTGTTTTTGACCAGAATTTCTCGGAAGAAACTATGAAAGGTTTGCTATTAGAGGTTATTGTGGTAAGTGGTAAAATAAAAGAAGTAATCCCCAGAGAAATTAAAATTAACAACCTCTTCCAGCCAGAGTTAGGAATTTAGTTTTCAGAAGTCCATTGGATTAATCGGTTTTCTGCTTCGAACTTCCCTTCTAATAATTTCTCAATTACCCAGATATTTGTTTTACAATGACTGGTAATCTCTGAAACTGTAATCTGGCTTTTTGGGGTAAGAGCAATATAAGGTGGAATCTGGTCAGCTAAATGTTTATCTAAGCAAGCGTCAGATTTTTGCTCTTTTAGTAATTCTAAAGCTGCTTCTTTGCCAACCTCTTCAGCTGGTTTTCCCAATCTTCCTAAGTTGTCGCTCCCAATTATTGAGTTCTGGAATTCGGCGATTAAACAAATTTGGCTACCCGGACAACGGGTGTCGTAATATTCAATTTTTTCTTCGGTCGGTAATTTTAACTTTCCTAAAACTTCTCTTGCTCCAGATAGTTGCCTTTCGGCAACTTTTTTATCTTTTAAGAATTCTGAGGCTCCAGAAATTGCAAAAATCTTTTCTAGAGAACCTCTTTCAGTCAAATTGATTGGTTTCAATTTTGAGGGATAAATTTTTATTTCAACTTCTGCACCGCCTTCTGGATAATAGCCTCGTCTTAGAATATTAATATCTATTTTTCCGCCCATTTTTTCTAAAATTTTTAAAAATACATAACGAAAATGATCGAGGGTAGGACTAAAAAAAGTATCAGTAGCGCCGCCATCGAGATGAATTTCAACTGGTTTTAGTGCAAATAACGCTGGCGGAATTAAACTCTGGAGAATTAGTGTAAGAGAGGCGGCGGTACCTATTGAAAGAGAAATTTTTTCTTTTGTGATTTCACCAGGAAAAAATTTTATTTCTTTTGAGCCTAAATAATCTCCTTCTAATCTCCCGTTGCAAAGCCGGGATAGAGCTTGAATACCTAAAAGGTGCTGGGGCATTAAACCCGGTTTTTCTCTACCTTGCCGAATATTAAAAATATGGCAAGGGTTTTTAGTTATCGTCGCTAATGCTACAGCTGTTCGCAATAGTTGCCCGCCGCCCTCTAAAACTGCACCGTCAAGTTTTATCATGCTATTTTATTTTAAACTAAAAACCTCGCAGAATCAACTTGACAGATTTTTTTAAAAGAATATAATTTATTAAAAATGTTAGCAAAGAATAATCAAAAAAATAATAATTTTAACACCTCTGTAAATTTTAAATGCATTTATACTCGTGCCGTTATTATTTTATCTGAGAAAATAGTTTTAAGAGGGGACTAGAAAAAGAAATTATTTAAAAATTAAGAATAATCTAATCCCCTCCAAAACAGAGGGGGCTTTTCTTTTTAATTTATGCCAGAAGAAAATTTTTATTTAACCAAAGAGGGGCTGGAAAGGATAAAGAAAGAGTATCAATCTCTTAGGAATCTTAAAAAGATTAAATCTTCGAGAGAAAACATCCTGCCATTGGAGGGTGAAAATGTAAATCCGGCTTACCTTTCTTTACAAGAAGATTTAGAGATTTTAGAGAGAAAAACTGAAGAACTGGAAAACATCTTAAAGAATTACCAAATTATCAAATTTCCTCCCAAAGCAAAACAGAATATAGTTGACTTAGGGGCAAAGGTTTTTCTGGAAGATAGTTCTGGACAGAAAGTCAAATTTCAGATTGTAGGGACATTAGAGGCTAATCCTTTTTTGGAAAAGATTAGTAATGAGTCGCCGGTAGGAAAGGCTCTTTTGGGTTGTAAAGTGGGGGAAAAGGTTGATATTGATTCTCCGGTTAAATTAGAATATAAAATATTAAAGATAACCTATGAAGAATCTTAAAGAGAAGAAAAATAAAAAATCCGATAAAGATTTCTTAAAAGAGTTAGTTGATTTTTTCATCCAAATTGGAAACTTGAAAATAATTAAAAGAAGAGGTTGGCTATTACGAAATGTTAAAAATCCAGAAAGTATCGCTGACCATAGCTTCCGACTGGCTTTGATGGCTTGGATTTTAGGAAAAGAAAAAGGACTTAATACAAAATTACTTTTAAAAATGGCTTTAGTCCATGACCTTTGTGAGATTTATGCCGGAGATGCTACTCCTTATGATAAAATTTTACCCAAAGATAAAAAAAAGCAGAAAGAGTTATTAAAAAAGTGGCCAAGATTTTTAAAAAAAGATGAAGTCCAGGTTTATTTGGAGAAGAGGAAAAAAGAATATCAATCTTTATTAAAACTCATCTCTGAGCTATCTCTAAAAAGGCAAAAGGAAATCGTTAACCTTTGGCTTGATGTTCAAGATGGCTTCACTAAAGAAGGAAGATTTTTAAGACAACTTGATAAAGTAGAGAATCTTTTGCAAGCATTGGAATATTATAATAAAGATAAATGTTTCCCTATGGAACCCTGGTGGGTTCAAGTGAAAGAAACCATAGATGACCCTCTTTTATTGGAATTTATAGAAGCTTTATCCCAAAAATTTTACAAGAAAAAATCATAAATAATTATAGAAGAAAAAATGAGAGAGCTTAAAGGGCTCTTTTTTTATTACCCTAACCTGCTACAATATAAGAATAAGAACCTGCCTCGCTAACGCTCGGCAGAACCTTGATTCGCTAATGTATAACATATATTCTTGAATTAAGAACCTGCCTCGCTA
>PETY01000001.1 GCA_002780915.1 Candidatus Nealsonbacteria bacterium CG02_land_8_20_14_3_00_34_20
AATTTTAATTTAAAAAAGGCGGTGATTTTTCAAGCAGTAAAATGGGAAAGAAATCCTATTTTCAGATTTGCTAAATTTTTCAAGAAGTTGTTTTTTATTCTGTTTTTTCTCACTCTTTTGGGGTTTCTCTACGGTTTTTTATTTGAAAACTTCTCTCAAAAATTAAATTCTCAGCTGCTCGGCTTTTCAATAATATTTTTAGTTTTTGCTATAAGCTGTTGGGTTAAAGAATCGTTTTTCAATTTAAGACTAAAAAAACCAAAACTCAAAGTAAAATTAGAGGAGGCAGTTTTAAATCCGGAAAAATACAATTTGGCTGAGTTTTTGAGCTTTGAATCAGCTAAAGCGGTTTGGCGAGCAAGAAACGATTCAACAATCCTCTTTTACCACCTTCTTTGTGACAATCCGGAACTTAATTTTGTTTTTACCCGGGCTATCTTAAATCTTAATGAGATTAAAAAGCTCCTAAAACAATATTTAACAAAAATTCCAAAAAGAACCGAAAAAGAGTTTCAACCAGAATTCCAGGCAATTATTTTAGATGCTTTAAAAATAGCTCAAGAAAAAAATCATCAAACAATTGGAAAAGGAGATATGATAGTAGCCCTGGCTAAACATGATTTAATTTTTAAAAAAATTTTAATCGATTTAAATCTTAAAATCGGAGATATTGATAATTTAGTTAGATGGTTAGAATTTTTAGAAGAAAAAATCGAAGGGCAAAAAAAATTCTGGGAATACAAGAATTTAGCTAAAAGAGGAACCTTAGCTAAAGAATGGGCAGCTGGCTACACTATAACCTTAGATAGATTTTCAATTGATTGGTCAGAGGTAATGAAGAAACGAGGTTTTCCAGAAATGATTGGTCATAAAAAAGAAATTGAAATAATGGAAAGGATTCTTTCCAGGCGGGAAAGTAAAAATAATGTTTTGATAGTTGGTGAACCAGGAAGCGGGAGAAAAAGCATAATTCAAGCCTTGGCTAGAAAGAGCGTTCTGGGCGAAAGTCTATCAGAGGTAAATTATAAAAGGATAGTTCAACTGGATTTAACAGCCCTCCTGACCAAGACAGAAAACTTAGAAGAAATAGAAAGCGTTTTAGATACTATATTTAAAGAAGTTATTATTGCTAGAAACGTTATTCTAATTATTGATGAATTCCACAATTATGTAGGGACGACAACTCTTCGGCCGGGAACGATTGATATTTCAGGAATTATCTCGCCCTACTTAGCCCTGGTTTCTTTTCAAATTGTCGCCGTCACCACCTTTGGGGGGCTTCATAAAAACATTGAACAAAATCCTTCAGTTTTATCTCTTTTTGAAAAAGTTGAGGTTTCGGAAATTTCTGAAAAAGAAACATTGATACTATTGGAAAATTTAACCCTGAGATTAGAGGCAAAATATAAAATATTTGTTTCTTATCCTGCGCTCAGAAACATAATTTCGCTCTGCGATAAATATTTCCCGGCCATTACTTTCCCGGAAAAAGCCATGGATTTATTAGACGAAGTAATGGTTTACGTTTCCCAGATAAAAGAGAAAATAGTTTTGCCAAAACACGTTGCCAAAATTGTTTTCGAAAAAACCCAGATTCCAGTTGGTGAAATTGAGCTAAAAGAAAGAGAAGTGTTATTGAAGTTAGAAGATTTAATCCACCGAAGAATTATCAATCAAGATGAAGCAGTGAAAGAAGTTTCTTCAGCGCTAAGACGGGCAAGAGCTGAAGTTACTATTAAAAAAAAACCAATGGGTACCTTTTTATTTTTGGGTCCAACCGGAGTAGGGAAGACAGAGACCTCAAAGGCTCTATCTGAGATTTACTTTGGCTCGGAGGAAAAAATGATAAGGTTAGATATGTCAGAATTCCAGAGTATTCAGGATATTCCAAGATTAATTGGTTCTCCAGGAGAAGAAGGACTCTTGACTACTCCAGTTAGAGAAAGTCCATTTTCTTTAATACTTTTGGATGAAATCGAGAAAGCTCATCCTAATATTTTAAATTTGTTTTTGCAGGTTCTTGACGAAGGTCATTTAACCGATGGACAGGGTCGAAAAGTCGATTTTAAGAATGCAATTATTATTGCCACTTCTAATGCCGCAGCAGAAATTATCTGGGAAGCTCTTAAAACGAATAAAAAATTAGACATTATTAAAGATGACCTTTTGAGTTACCTTTTTGAAAAAGCAATTTTCAGACCGGAATTTATAAATAGATTTGATGGCGTTGTTGTTTTTAAACCCCTGACAAAAGAAAATCTATTTGAGATTGCTGACCTTTTGCTCCAAAAATTGAAAAAAAATCTTAAAGAAAAAGAAATTGAGTTCGTAATTTCCTCAGCTTTAAAAGAAAGAATCGTTGAGTTAGGTTATGACCCAAAATTTGGAGCGAGAGAGATGAAAAGAGTAATTCAAAACAAAGTAGAAAATGTTTTAGCATTGGCTCTTTTGTCAGGAGAATTAGTGCGGGGACAAAAAGTTGAAGTAACTTCTGTGTTCCAGCTTAAAATTTATTAATGAGAGTTGCTAAGAATAATAGAATTAAAAAAGAGGTAATAAATGAAGCCAAAGGAGTTCTCTCAGTTTTATTGACATAGAACTGTGGATATCTTGTGGATAAAACCCTGAAAATGACCCATTTTCAGGGTTTTTTTGTGGTTGACGCTAATATCTCGGTGGGATAAAGTATAATTGTAGTGTAAGCTTGTGGATAAATATGGGGATAACTAAAGAATTCTGGGGATAATATAAATTATGTTCATTGGTGAGTATTCTTATACAATAGATTCGAAAAAAAGATTAACTATCCCGCCTAAATTTCGGAAAATTTTAGGATCAAAAGCAGTTCTTACCAAGGGCTTAGATAGTTGTTTATTTTTATACCCGCAAAAAGACTGGCAGGAATTAGCGGAAAAATTAAGTAAACTGCCTTTGTCTCAAGCCAATGCGAGGGGATTTGCCAGGATTATGTTGGCTGGAGCAATGGATGTTAATTTAGACAACTTAGGTAGGGTTTTAATTCCTGATTATTTAAAAGAATATGCAAAGTTAAATAAAAAAATAGTTGTGGTTGGCCTTTATAACAGAATAGAGGTTTGGGATGAAATAAAATGGCAAGAATATAAACAAAAAACTGAAACTCAGGCAGGAAATATTGCCGAAGGATTAAAAGAGTTAGGAATCTAAAAGTGTAAAGTGTAAAGCGAAAAGCGCTTTTCATTTTACATTTTACGTTTATACAATGTATGCACATTCCGGTTTTACAAGAAGAAGTCCTTGAATATTTAAATCCTAAACCCAATGAAAATTTTATTGATTGTACGATTGGAGAAGCAGGGCATTCACTTGCTATTATCGAAAGAATTTTGCCTAATGGTCTTTTGTTGGGAATTGACTGGAGCCATGAATTAATCCAGAAGCTCAAAATCAAATATCAAATATCAAATATCAAAAATAATTTAATTCTGGTTTGCGATAATTTTGCAAATTTAAAAAAGATTGTTAAAAAATATGTTTTTAAACAAGTTCATGGGATTTTATTTGACCTGGGATTGTCAAGCTGGCATTTAGAAGAATCGGGGGAGGGATTTAGTTTTAAAAAAGATGAACCATTGATAATGAGTTATAGTCCCGCCCCAGAACTAATTGCCAAGCAAATTGTCAATCAATGGCCGGGAAAAGACATTGAAAGAATTTTAAAAGAATACAGTGAGGAAAAATTTGCGAAAAGAATTGCCGAAGAAATCGTTAAAGCAAGGAGAATTAAACCAATTCAAAGCACTTTTCAGTTAGTTGAGATTATTAAAAAAGCGGTGCCAAGTTGGTATCAACATCGAAAGATACACTTTGCCACTAAAACTTTTCAGGCTTTAAGAATAGCGGTTAACGATGAATTAAATAACATAGAGAAAGCTCTTTTGCAAGCGTTAGAAGCTTTAAAACCAAATGGAAGATTGGTGATAATTTCCTTTCACTCTTTGGAAGATAGAATTATAAAGAATTTTTTCCAAAATCAGGCAAAGAATGGATTACTCAAAATACTTACCAAGAACCCGCTAAAACCTTCTCTGCAGGAGATTAAAATAAATCCTCGTTCAAGGTCAGCAAAATTAAGAGCAGCCCAAAAAGTGTAAAGTCGTAGCGAAAAGCGAAAAACAAAAATCAATCAAGAAAGTGTGAAACGTGAAAAAGCTAAATAACGATAACTAAAAAGCTAAAAAGCTAATAAGCTAATTTCTAATAAGCTAATAAAAATTATGGCTGGAAAAAAAGTTTATTCAAAAATTTTCTGGGGAACATCTTTATGGATATTAATTAGTTTAGTAGTTTTTTACATCTTTCAAGTTATTCAGCTGACTGAATTAGGTTTTCAAATTGGAGAGTATGAGAGAGGGTTGGAAAAATCGAGAAGAGAAATTGCGAACTTAGAAACTTCTTTATCCAGGGATAGTAATTTAGAAAATTTTGAAAAAAAACTAGAAACTTTAGGCTACCAGGAAATTGATAAAATTGATTATCTAGTGGCGCCTGGCAGTGTGGTAGCAAAAGGAGAGTAAGGGTAGTTAATATATGTTTAAAAACTGGAGGGTAAATTTAATTTTAGTTATTATTTTTTTATTCGGGGGAATAATCTTCTCCCGTTTGTTTTATCTTCAAATAATTAAAGGCGATTTTTATAAAGCTTTAGCCCAAGGACAACAACAACTTCTTTTAGAAACTAAAGGTGAGCGCGGAGAAGTTTATTTTAAAAATGCTGAAATTCTGGCTATGGCCCAAAAGGAACCTTTTTTGTTTCTTTCCCCAAAAGAGATTGAGGAAAAAGAAAAGACATCTGAAATTCTCTCAGAAATTTTAGACATAAAACCAGAAAATATCTTACAAAAAATACAAAAAGAAAATAATTTTTATCAGCCCATCAAGGAAAATTTAACTCCTCAAGAATTACAACAATTAGAAGAACTAAATCTGAAGGGAGTCTATATTGATTGGAAACCAAAAAGATACTATCCACAGATTAATACTGCCTCTACTGTAATTGGCTTTCTAAACGAGGAAGAGAAGGGTCAATATGGGATAGAAGAATATTATGACGAGATTCTAAAAGGAAAAGAAAAGATTGAGAAAGAAAAAACTACTCCCTGGGGATTTTTATTTTCTTTTTCAAATGATTATTTAAATAAAGGAGTCTCTTTATATTTGACCATTGATTATAATATCCAATTTAGAGCAGAGAAACTTTTAGAAGAAGGGATAGAAAAATACGGCGCAAAAGGAGGTGAAATTGTGGTTTTAGAACCGGATAGCGGGAAAATAATCGCTATGGCTCAATATCCTAATTTTAACCCTAATGAATATAAAAATGTTGAAATGGAACTGTTCCAGAATTCCTCCATTAGTAAACCATTTGAGCCAGGTTCTATTTTTAAACCCATAACATTAGCCGCAGCTTTAAATGAAGGAAAAGTTACTCCTGAGACTACTTTTGAAGATAAAACTGGTTTTGTTCAGATCGGTGGTTATAAAATTTATAACTATGCCCAGAAAGTTTGGGGCAAAAGAACGATGACTGAAGTTTTAGAGAATTCTATTAATGTTGGCGCTGTTTTCGCTCAAGAACAACTCAGCCATCAAAATTTTTTTGAGTATATTGAAAAATTTGGGTTTTTTGAAAAAACAGGAGTAGATTTGGCAGGGGAAGTTTTATCCAAGAATCAAGAAATAAAAAAAGCCTTAGACTATAATATAGTAGTAAATTTTGCCACTGCTTCCTTTGGCCAGGGAATTGAAATGACTCCGTTACAAATTGCCAGAGCTTTTTGCGTCATTGCCAATGGAGGTAAATTGCCCAAGGTTTATGTAGTAGAAAAGAAAGTAGACGAGGATGGCATAGAAGAAGTTCAACCAGAAATTATTAGAGAAAATGTAATCTCTCCTGAGACTTCTTTGGATTTGACCAATATGTTGGTTAGGGTAGTAGAGGAAGGTTTCGGCAAACAGGCTAAAGTTCCTGGCTATTATATTGCTGGGAAAACCGGCACTTCTCAAATTCCTTGGAGTTCTTTGGGGATTGACAGGAGAGGATATTCTAATGAAACCTGGCAGAGTTTCATTGGTTTTGCTCCTGCCTTTGACCCTCGTTTTGTAATCTTAGTTAAACTTAATAATCCCACTAAAACTAAAACCTCTGAGTATTCTGCTACTCCAATTTTTCATGATTTAGCAAAATATATTCTTGACTATTGGCAGATACCGCCTGACTACCAGGTTGAAACAGAATAAATTATTTGCTAAAATCAGTAAAACAAAATTGTCCAAAAAAAAGAGGTTAAACCAATGTAAGTGAACGAACCATTGGTAAAATTGCCTATCATGGCCCCATCGTCTAGCGGTTTAGGACAAGGCGTTCTCAGCGCTTAAACTCGGGTTCAAATCCCGATGGGGCCGCTATAATAAACAAAGAGGCTTTTAATTAGTCTTTTTTTTTGTTAAAATAGGTTAATGGCGGAAATTTTTTGGCACAATTTAGATTTTAAAGAAGTAGTTAAAATATTAAGAACCAATATTGGGAAAGGGTTGTCTGAGAAAGAGGTTAAAGTTTGCCAAAGAGAATTTGGCAAAAATAAACTTCCGGAAGAAAAACCTCTATCAATGCTAAGAATGTTTTTAGAGCAGTTTCGCAGCCCTTTAATTTATATTTTAGTTATTGCCGGAATTATAACTTTGATTTTAAAAGATTACACCGACGCCATTATTATTTTTGGCGCCGTTTTTTTAAATACAATTGTCGGATATTTACAAGAAAACAAAGCTTCTCAAGCCTTAAGAGAATTAAAAAAAATAGTTAAACATACGGCTGAAGTTTTGAGAGATGGGAATTTAAAAGTCATTGATTCGGCCGAACTGGTTCCCGGGGATATTATAATTTTAAATCCCGGCGATAAGGTTCCAACTGATGGCAGGATTATTGAATGTTATGATTTCAAAATAAATGAGATGGCTCTAACTGGCGAATGGATGGCGGCAAAGAAGATATCGGAAGTTTTGGCGAGAAAGACACCTTTAGCTGATAGGGACAACATGGTTTTTATGGGCACGGTTGTCGAAGACGGAAAAGCCAAAGCAGTGGTGACGGCAATCGGAATTGAAACAGAAATTGGCAAAGTAGCCAGACTGGTTAAAGAGGCCAGGGAAGAGAAGACGCCTTATCAGAAAAAAATAGCTCATTTTTCAGAAATTATTGGAACAATAATCGGAGCAATTTGTTTTGGAATTTTTGTTGAAGGGATGATAACCGGCGGAGAGTTTGTTGAAATGTTTACTACTGCCGTAGCTGTAGCAGTTGCCGCTATTCCCGAGGGTTTGCCGGTGGCAATGACTGTCATTTTAGCTTTAGGAATGCAAAGAATTTTGAAAAAGAAAGGTTTAGTCAGAAGATTAGCTTCGGCCGAAACCCTCGGAAGCACCAGCGTGATTTGCAGCGATAAAACCGCCACTTTAACCGAAGGGAAAATGAAAGTTTCGGATGTTATTGCTTTTAAAGAAACTAAACTTCTTTGCTTAAAAGCAGCTGCCCTAACTTCTGAAGCCTTTATTGAAAATCCGACTTCTCCGAAAGAAAAATGGATTATCAGGGGAAGGTCAACCGATAGAGCTCTGTTAGAGGCTGGAATTGAATCTGGAATTGACGGAAAAAAAGAATTTGAAAAGAAAAAAATCGCCGAACTTCCTTTTAATCCAGTAAACAAGTTTGCGGCGGCCCTCTATAATGAAAATGGTCAAAAATTTTTATATGTTTGTGGCGCTCCGGAAAAAATTTTGGAATTTTCAAAATTGGGAAAGAAAGAAAAGGAAAATTGGCAAAAGAAATTAGAAAAACTCGCCCAAAAAGGCTTAAGAGTAGTCGCCTCTGCCCATCGAAAAATCAACAGAGAGAGGGGTTCTGCCGACTTAACAGAAAGTGGGTTTCTGTCAATTGATTTAATTAAGGATTTGGATTTTATCGGACTCATTACCTTAAAAGACCCAATTCGGCCAGAAGTAAAAGAGGCAATGAAGGTTTGTCGCCGGGCAGGCATGAGGCCAATTATTGTAACTGGAGACCATAAATTAACGGCTAAAGCGGTAGCCGAAGAGTTGGGATTTAAAGTAAAAGAAGAAAATATCTTAGAAGGAAAAGATTTAGATAAATTATCCGATGATGATTTTGAAGAGATTTTACCTCAAATTCAAATTTATGCCAGGGTAGAACCGAAACACAAAATGAGAATTATTTCTGCCTGGCAGGAAAAAAAAGAAGTGGTGGCAATGACCGGCGATGGGATTAATGACGCCCCGGCCCTAAAGCGAGCTGATGTTGGCATAGCCGTTGGTTCGGGAACTGAGGTAGCTAAAGAAACGGCTGACTTAATTTTATTGAATGATAGTTTTTCAATTATCGTAGCAGCCGTAGAAGAAGGAAGAGCAATTCTTGATAATATCAGAAAGGTGATTACTTATTTACTTTCCGATAGTTTTACTGAAGTAATCTTAGTGGGGGTAAGCATAATGGCCGGCCTTCCTTTACCAGTCACTGCCGTTCAAATCTTATGGGTAAATTTAATTGAGGACGGCTTGCCGGACATTGCTCTGGCTTTTGAGCCGAAAGAAAAAGACATAATGAAGCAAAAACCGGGAGGGCACGAGATTCCTTTATTAACCAGAGAAATGAAAACAATTATCTTTATTATTGGGATATTTACCGATTTAATTCTTTTAGGATTATTTTTCTGGCTCTGGAACCAAAACCATGATATTGCCTATGTCAGAACAATGATTTTTGCCTGTCTTAGCATTGATTCCCTTCTATATGTTTTTTCCTGTAAAAGTTTGAGGCGAAATTTGTGGCGCATAAATCCTTTTTCAAATAAAATTTTAGTTGCCGCTTGGCTGCTTGGAATGGCAATGCTGATGGCCGCTCTTTATCTGCCGACTCTTCAAGCTTTTTTGAAAACGGTACCTCTAGGCATTTTTGACTGGCAAATAATTTTAGGTTTAGGATTATTGAATGTAATTTTAATTGAAGCCACAAAATGGTATTTTATTGCTAAAAGAAAAGAAGTATAATTTCAAATTATTGTGGCTTTGCCACATACTTACTGCATTCGGTCGAAAAAGTTAAAAGTAAACTTTTACTTTTTCTCCCTCATTTGTAATTATGGAACCTCAAAAAATTCACCTTTCAGTAATTATTCCGGCTTATAACGAAGAAAAAAGGTTACAAGAAACCTTAATAGAAATTGATAATTATTTATCCAGGCAAACTTATAGTTATGAAATTATTGTAGTGGATGATGGCTCAAAAGATAGAACCGCTCAATTAGTAAAAGATTTAATATTCAAAGTTAAAAACTTAAGATTGATTGACAATAAAGAAAATAGAGGCAAAGGTTATGTGGTAAGGCAGGGGATATTGGAAGCAAAAGGAGAATATCGATTATTTACCGATGCCGATAATTCTACTTCTTTGGACCAAATAGAAAAAATATGGCCAGAATTTGAAAAAGGATACGATATTATTATTGGTTCCAGAGATATTAAAGGAGCAGTTTTAGACCCTCCTCAACCCTTTTTAAGAAAGATAATTTTGGGTAAAGGATTCAGATTACTTACTCAGATAATTTGCGGAACATGGGGAGTTTTAGATACTCAATGTGGATTTAAATGCTTCAGTAGTTTAGCAGCGGAAAATATTTTTCCCAGATGTAAAATTTCCCGTTTTGCCTTTGATCCGGAGATTTTAGTTATTGCTAAAAAATTAGGATATAAAATAAAAGAAATTCCAGTCTATTGGAAAAATGATCCAGAAAGTAAAGTAAAATTCAAAAATATCTTTAATATGTTTTTTGACCTTTTTAGAATAAGAAAAAATATAATTTTAAGAAATTATAATGTAAAGGAAAAAGAAACTCAGAGGGTTTTGTGGAAGAAAACTGATTTAATCTATTCTTTGATTATTGGTGAGCTGGTGGCTTGGCTGAGTTTTGCTATTTTAAGGACCTTAGAATTTGATTTGGTTATTTACCAATGGATGCCGAGTATTTTCGGCAGAACTATGGATTTAAAATTGTTGTTGGCTGTTTTTGTACCAATTGCTGCCCTGATTTGCCTTTATATCAGTTATCTTTTGGGCAAGAAAATTTCGGTTATTTTTCAGGCTGGAAAATATGTTTCCGTGGGAATTTTAAATACCTTGCTTGATTTAGGAGTTTTAAGTTTAGAAGTTTTTTTAACCGGGATAACTAGTGGCCTTTTCTACTCTCTTTTAAAAGGAATTTCATTTTTGCTGGCAGTGATAAATAGTTATTTTTGGAATAAATTCTGGACTTTTAAAAAGCCAACTACAAAAGAGACTAAAAAGGAATTTGTGCAATTTTTAATAATAAGTGGAGTTGGTTTTGGAATTAATGTGGGTATTGCTTCTTTGCTAGTTAATGTTATTGGCCCTCAAGCTGGCTTGCGTCCTCAAGTTTGGGCAATTTTAGGAGCAACAGCAGCCACTGTCTTTTCAATGGTCTGGAACTTTTTAGGATATAAATTTGTTGTCTTTAAGAAATGACTATGACTAACAACTAACAACTAACAACTAACAAACTATGACTAAATGACAATATGTTGAAGATATCCAAATCGATTTTAGCTATTGCTACTTTATCGGGAACTATTATTGGGGCAGGTCTTTTTTCTTTACCCTATATTGCTTCAAAAGTTGGAATTTGGGTGATGCTGGGCTATTTTTTAATCTTGGGAGCTTTAGCCGTTTTAATTCATTTATTTTTCGGGGAGCTGGCTTCAATTACTCCCGATTTTAAGCGCCTACCCGGTTTTGCCAAAATTCATTTAGGAAATTGGGGTGAAAAAGCGGCTTTCATCTCAACAATTTTAGGGCTTTTGGGAACAATTTTGGCTTATCTGATTATCGGCGGGGAGTTTCTAACAAACTTACTTTCTCCAATCTTTGGAGGAGATAACCTTATTTATACTCTTTTTTATTTTACTTCGGGAGCAATCTTAATCTTCTTTGGAATTAAAGCAATCTCAAGGATTGAATTCTGGGGACTGATTTTATTTTTTATTGTTTTGGTTATTTTATTCTTTAAAGGGCTTCCTATTTTGAAAATAGATAATTTGTTGCGAGAAACAGGAAATATAACCAATCTCTTTTTGCCTTACGGCCCGATACTTTTTTCTCTGTGGGGAGCGGCGTTAATTCCCGAAGTAGAAGAAATGTTGGGAGAAGATAAAAAATTACTGAAAAAAATAATTCTTGTTTCCATTTTAATTCCGATAATGGTTTATCTTTTTTTTATCTTCTTAATTTTAGGTATTTGTGGCCCCCGGACAACCGAAGCAGCTTTAACCGGCCTGGGCAATTTTCTGGGCACCGGAATAGTTAGTTTAGCCCTTTTTTTTGGCGTTCTCTGCACTTTCACTTCTTTTATCGCTCTGGGACTTACTCTTAAAAAAGTTTTTTGGTATGATTTAAAAATAAAAAAAAATTTGGCCTGGGCAATCACCTGCTTTATTCCTTTGATTCTTTTTCTAATCGGAATGAAGCATTTTATTCCGGCGATATCGGTGGTCGGCGGTGTAATGCTGGGAATTGATGGAATTTTAATTTTATTAATGTACCATAAATTACAAGCTAAAACTCAAAAGTCAAAAGTCAAAAGCTTATTAATGATTTTTCCC
>PETY01000032.1 GCA_002780915.1 Candidatus Nealsonbacteria bacterium CG02_land_8_20_14_3_00_34_20
GCTCGCAGAACCTTGATTCGCTAATGTATAACATATATTCTTGAATTAAGAACCTCTAATCTTGAATTATGAAGACTAGAAAATCACTTAGTAAACGTTTTAAAATTACCAAAACTGGTAAAGTTCTAAGAAGAGCTACCGGCCAAGACCACTATTTAGCCAAAAAATCCTCCAAGAAAAAAAGGAGGTTTCGTAAATGGATTGAAGCTTCAAAACCAGAGGCAAAAAAAATTAAAAAACTAATAAATTTTTAGAAATGGTTAGGGTTAAACGAGGAAAAATGGCTCATAAAAGAAGAAAGAATGTCCTGAAAAGGACTAAAGGTTTCCGTTGGGGAAGAAAATCAAAATATAGACAAGCAAAAGAAGCTTTATTGCATGCAGGTACCTATGCCTATAGGGATAGAAAAACAAAAAAAAGAGAATTTCGGAAGCTCTGGCAAATTCAAATTAACGCTGCAGTTCGTAGAGAAGGAATTTCTTATAGTAAATTTATTTCCTGCCTTAAAAAAAATAAAATTGAGCTAGATCGGAAAATTTTAGCTAATCTCGCCCAAAACCATCCTCAAATTTTTAAGGAAATTGTGGAGAAAGTAAAATAAACTACAGGATTTATTTTTCTACTTATTTTTTAGTTCAATAATTATCTCTTTAAGGGGTAATTTTTTTGAATAATTTAATAAAAATTCTACTGCCCTTATAACTATTTCTTTTTTTATTTTTTGATTAAAACCTCTAATTAAAACCGTGGGACCAGAGAAATTTTCTGGTTCTAAAATTAAATCTTTCTTCTTTTTTAATTTTTCTATTTCTTTGCACTCTTTCTCGTTTCTGGCAACCACAATTAAATTACTACCTTCCCAAAAAATTCTTCCTTTGGTTAAGATTTGGCAATCATCTCCATCGCAGTCGGGAATTTTTGAAAAAAGTTCTTTTAACTTTTTTGAATACTCCAAGTCAGTTAAAATACAACCGCCAGCCGGAAAGGGAATTTTTTTTATTTTAAATTCTTTAGCCAAAGCCAATTGGGATTTTCTTGATTTTCCAGAGATACTAAGTAATTTTTCTCTTTTGACAATTCCTTTTTTCTCGTAAATTGTTTCTGGCAATAACTTAGCCGAAAGAGGCCTCAAAATTTGATTTTCTAAATTAGCTTCCTTTTCAATTAATTTTAAAGCTCTGGCATTTTGAGAAAGTGGTCTTTCTCCTAAAACCTCGCCAGTAGCCAAAAAATCATATTTTTCTTTTTCTAATATCTCTTTAGTTTTTTCTATCATTAACAAATGGCAATCAATACAAGGATTTATTCCTTTCCCTCTTCCATATTTAGGAAACCTCACAATTTTTAAATGTTCTTTCGAAAAATCAATTACCTTCAAGTTTAATCCCAATTTTTTAGCTGATTTTTTTGCCAAATTACAATCAAAAAAATAACTCTTAAAACAAATTGGAGTTATTTTAATTTTTTGTTTCTGTAAAATTTTAGCAGTTAAGATTGAATCTAAACCGCCTGAAAAAAGAAGAAGAGCTTTTTTCATTTTGGAGATCTTGATGCAATTTGGCCATTTTTAATTATCATACCTTCTTTTTTGAGCAAAGTAATCTTTCTTTCTGTTCCATATCTGTATCCACCGACTTTACCATCTGACCTTATAACACGATGACAGGGAATTTTAGTCCGCCATCCGCCAGCTGGCGGAGCGGATTTATTCAAAATATTCCTCACTGCCTGATAAGCTCTTGGTTTTCCAGTCAATTTTGCCACTTTTTTATAGCAGGCGGTACGCCCGCTATATCAAGCATCCTGCTCGCCATAAGTTAAAAACCCTCTCGGGGAATTTTTCTGACTATTTGGAAAATTTTTTCTTTGAAGGAGATCATTCCAAATTAATCTCTGACCTGATGGATGACTACTTGCTGATAAGGAATTTCTATCCCCTCTTTATCAAAAGCAATTTTAATTCTCTTTCGCAACTCACCTGTTACATCCCACTGTTTTAAAGGTTTTGTCTCGCCTAAAATTTTGATTATTATTGCTGAATCTCCAAAGTTATCTATCCTTAAAAATTGAGGTGGTTTAATAATACTATCTTTCCATCCAGGGTCTTCGGCCAATTTTCTGCCAACTTGATCCACCACCCTGACAACCTTCTCGAGGTTTGCCTTATAAGATATACCAACATTTAAATTTACCCTAGCAAATTGCTTTGATAAATTGGAGGATTTCTTTATTTCGCCATTGGGAAGATGATGAACAATTCCATCTAAATCTCGTAAAATTGTTTTTCTTAAAGTGATATCTTCTACTAAACCGCAAGTCCCATCAAGACAAACTACGTCTCCTTCTCGATATTGATTCTCAATAATAATAAAAAGGCCAGCCAAAAAATCTCTAATCATATACTGAGCTCCAAACCCTAAAGCCACCCCTAAAATCCCGGCCCCGGCTAAAATAGGTCCAACATTTATTCCCAATTCTGGCAGAATCATCGTTATTGCCACTAACCAAATAATGATTTTAAAAGCGCCTGCGAGGACTCCAATTAAAGTATTTTGTCTTTTTTCCGTCGCCTCCCTGGTAGTATCTTTTACTCCTTTTCTAATTATTCTTTCAATAATTTTGACTCCAGTTCGATTAATTAGATAAACAGTAATTAAAATGCCAAAAATTTTAATACCGTGAGTGAAAATCCAAGGAATTAATTTTTGAATGAAATTTTCCATATTTTTATGATAACACTTCCTTAAAAAGTTTTAAATAGTCCCGTAAAAGACGAGGCATTAAAAATTTTTCTTTGACTGTTTGATGAGCAGCTTCCCCTAATTTTTGGGATAATTCGGGATTTTTTATAAGCTGAGTAATTCTTTTGGCTGCTTCTTTAGGGCTAGAAACTAAAAAACCATTTTTGCCATTTTCAATTTGAAGTTTGATACCGCCAACATTACCTCCAATTACTGCTTTTCCCTTCCACATTGCTTCAGTCACTGATAAACCAAAACCTTCCCTAATTGATTTTTGTAAAATGACATTTGAGCCAACCTGAAAAGCATTGACAAAAACATCTACTTTAAGACTTCCTATTTGATCAGGATTAGAAAAAAGAAAAATATCGGGTGTTCCTTTAGCTTTTCTTTCCACTTCTTTAAATATTTTCATTGCTTCGGGATCATCCCGAGCTAAGAAAAGTCCAACCAAAGCCAATTGTAGATTAGGAATTTTCTTTTTTGCCAATCTAAAAGCTTCAATTACTCCCAAGGGATCCTTCCAGGGATCAAATCTAGAAATTTGGCTGATTAAAGGGTTTCCCGTGTTTATCCCAAGATTTTCTAAAATCATTTTCGCTCTTTTTAATTCGAGGGGTTTATTTTTCTCCATCAAAGAGTTAATGGCTGGTGGAAAAGTTATTGTTTTTTCTTTGATTTCTTTTTTAATGAATTCTTTTGAAGTTAAAATAATTCTATCATACATCCCAAAAGAACTGGCAAAAAAATTCCAAGCTTCCTGATTGGGGGAAGTTAAATCAATATGTAAGCGGCAAATCGATGGATGAAAGTGAGGTAAATACAAAATGACACCGGCTGGTTGAAGGTCGTGAATTACCCAAATATCGGCTTTCATATCCTTCATCAAAAAAGCGCTTCTTTCTATGTGTTGTAAATATCTCACCCGATGCCAAAAAGGAAAAGCATATTTTTTGCCCTGAAGAGCATTGTGAATTTCTTTTGTGATTTTAAAAAAATCCTCTCTTGGTGGAATAGTATACCATTCGGCTTTAATCCCTATTCCTTTCATTAAAGGAACTAAACTTTTTAAAATCTCAGCCACTCCACCGCCTCGAGGAGTAGAGTTAACTAAATTTACTTTTAACCCTTTAAAACTTTTTGATAATCTCTCAACTTCTCCAAAAAGTTTGTCAGAAATAATTCCTTTATATTCTTTTATTTTTTTAATTTGGGTTTTAACTAAAGGTAGCATGTTTTTTTAAGAAGTATGGACTTTTTTGAGAACTTCTTTGGCATTTTTGAAAGTTAATTGTTCTATGGCGTCTTCATAAGGCAGCCATTTATAACCTACGTGTTCTCCGGAAATTTTAACGTCCTTTGTTTTCGTTTCCGCCAAATAAAAAGTAACAAATTTAAGAACTGTTTTTCCTTCAAATTTAAAAAAATACTTTATCCATTCTCTAAAACCCTCAATGATTTTTATGTCTTTTAAACCAGTTTCTTCTTCTACTTCTCTTTTTACTGTTTTAATTTCATCTTCTCCTTTTTCAATATGTCCTTTTGGAAAATCCCAATATTCCTTCGGTGCTTTTGCCGAAGAAGGGTAATGTAAAAGTAAATAAAAAAAATTATTGTTTTCTTTCCTAAAAATTATTGCTCCGGCCGATTTTTCAATTGGCATTATTTTTTAAAAATTTTTAATAACTTCTCTAACGGCTGAGTGTTAATTATGTCATCTTTTTCTGCCCAGCCGCGACGGGCTTGGGCAATACCAAATTCAATAAGTCTTAATTGGTCTTTATGATGAGAGTCTGTGTTGATTACCATTTTGACCCCAACTTCTTTTGCTTTTCTAATATTTTGGTCATTTAAATCTAATCTCTCAGGAAAGGAATTTATTTCTAAAACTGTTCCGGTTTCTTTGGCTGTTCTTAAAATTTTATTGAAATCACATTCATACTCGTCTCTTCTTTTTAAAATTCTACCTGTTGGATGGGCAATGATATCAACACTGGGATTTTTCATTGCCTGGATTATTCTCTCTGTCATCTTTTCTTTTTCCATTTTAAAATTGGAATGAATTCCGGCAATAACAAAATCCAATTTTTTCAAAGCCTCATCTTTTATATCAATGGAGCCATCGTTCAAAATATTGGCTTCACATCCTTGTAAAACTTTTAGTTGTTTGTTGCCAATTGCTAGTTGTTTGTTAATTTTATCAATCTCTTTTCGTTGTTCAGCAAGCTGGTTTTCATTAAGCCCGTGTTCAATCCTTAAGAACTTCGTATGGTCGGAAATCCCTAAATATTGATAGCCCATTTTTATTGCTACTTCTGCTATTTCTTCAATTGAGTTAGCTCCACCATCCCAGTTTGAATGACAATGTAAATCTCCTTCAATGTCATCATAATCAACAATCTTTGGAAGTTGACCCTTAATATCTGCTTCAATTTCTCCTCGGTCTTCTCTTAATTCTGGTTCAATCCATTTCATCCCCAAAGATTTATAAATTTCTTCTTCATTGTTGCCAGCAATCATTTTTCTACCCTTAAACAATCCATACTCTGAAAGTTTCAAGTTTTTTTCAATTGCAATTTTTCGGAGTTTTATATTATGCTCTTTTGAACCAGTAAAATATTGAAGGGCCGAACCATAACTTTTTTTGGGCACCACCCTAATATCCGTATCAAACCCTTCTCTCATTCTCACTGAAGCTTTGGTAGAACCCTTTCCCCAGATTTTTATTACACCTGGTAGGGAAACAAAAAAATCCATCACTTTTTCTGGTTTCTTTGAAATAACTAAAAAATCGACATCGCCAATAGTTTCCTTCTTTCTTCTTACCGAACCACAAACACTAACCTGGTTTACTTCTTTCAAACTCTTTAGTTTTTTTTCAATCTCCTCTGCGATAGGAAGAATATCTCCTAATAAAAACTTTCCCTTGCTTCTTTTTAAAAATTTAATTCCTTCTAAGATATTTTTTTCAGTTTTTACATCAAAACCAAATAAAGGGGAGATTTTATGTTCCCTGGCAGCCCTTTCCAAATCTTTTAAATTTCTAATCCCTATCTCTTGATATAAAACTTTAACTCTTTTTGGCCCTAATCCTTCAACCGCAGTTAATTCTTCAATGTTTATCGGGGTTTTCTTTTTTAAATCTTCATAATATCTAATCTTTCCAGTTTTTAAATATTCTTCAATTTTCTCAGCCATACTTTCTCCTATTCCAGGAATTTTCTCTAAAACTTTTTTCCCTCCTTGTTTATAAATTTCTCCTACATCCTCTTCTAAGGCATCCAAAGTAATAGCAGCTTTTTTGTAAGCATAAGGTTTAAATTGCACACCTTCCATTTCTAAAAAATCTCCTATTTCATAAAAAATATTGGCAATCTCTTGATTCTTCACACCGTTAGAAATCTGCCCTTATATAACACATGGTTAACTTCGGATAGATTTTTATTTTAGTTATACTCCGCTATCCCAGAGCAGAAAAAATTTTTCAAATTTTTTCTGCCGAGGGTTTCTAACGGGGTTCATATTTCAATTTTATCTTCCCAATATATCTTTTAAGCTAAAATGGAGACCGTGGTCAAAAACTCCCTTAATCTCATCTCTTAGTAAAAATAATATGCTGGCGCCAATTAATCCTAAAATGCCTACTGCAATAAGAACTAAAGCAAACCCAAATTGAGTTACTGCCCAACCTCCAATTGCTGCTGAAATTCCCGCTCCTAACCCTACCGAAGTAGCATCTATCCCCCATTCAGTTGCTTCTTTGCCCTTATCAATGTGTCTGGTGAAAATAGCAGTCCATCCTGACAAAGACATCGCCATCCCTATAGCGTAAAATACTTGGAGCATATAAATATGCCAGGGCAGGGTAGCAATAGCATAGCCAAAAGGAACAAATGCTGCCATAAATAATCCTACGGTTAAAAACCAATAATCGTCTCGTTCTCCAATTGTTTTATCTAAAAACATCCCAATTGGGATTCTAAGAATTGATTTTAAAATCCAATAAATTGCTGAAGCAATTCCTACTACAAAAGCAGTCCCTCCTTGAATTCTATCTACAATAAAAATAGCGAAAACCGGGGTAATCAATCCCCAGCCAGCCCAAAAAACTAAATCTGATAAAACCAAATATTTAACTATCTTATTAATTTGAATCTTCATTCTCATGATTGACTCTTTGGTTGAAATTATCAATTTTTTCAAACAGTAAGCCCCTCAACCAACCTAAGCCAAACCTCAACAAAAATGCTAAACCAATTAAAGCAAAAATTAACTCAGCCCCCCTGATAATCATAGTAAAGGCAGTAGCGTAAGATGTACCTAATCCCAAAGAATTAAAAGCAAAAGATTGAATTACTTCATGGGTTCCCAAGGCGGCAGGAATTGGAATCATCGCTGCTAAATAACTAAAACTAAGAACAGATAAAGCAGGCAAGGCTCCGATAGTTCTTCCCAAAAATACGATTAAAAGCCAAGCTCGGAAATACATTATAGTTGCCCTCAAAAAAGACAAGCCGAATCCCTTCCACATTGACCTTACCTTCGGTTTAAAGAAATTGAAAATTTCTCTTTCCACATCTAAAATTGAACTATTGTGATTAGAGTTTTTTAAGCCAGAGCTTCTTAAAAAAATCCCGGCTATACTTTCTTTTTTGAAAATTTTAAAATAAAAAAAGGAAATCCCTATGACAAATAATAAGAAAACTCCTCCAAAAATTATGGCTAAATTTTTAGGAGGTAAACCAATTTTATAAAGAAAAAATAAAATGCCTAAAAAAATAACGGCTAGATTTGTTGTCCATTCTAAAATCCTATCAATAATTATAGAAGCCAATCCTTTTACCCAAGGAACTAACCCTTTTTCTTTTAAAATATAGCTCCGAAAAATTTCTCCCCCAAAAACTACGATTGGGACCAAAAATACCAAAGCAAAACCAGCCAAATAAAACTCAGACAGTCTCCAGAAAGAAATTTTAACATTTTGACTTCTTAAAATTTCTTTCCATTTCCAATTTCCAACTGCCATCATCAATCCAGTTAAACCAAAAATTGTTAATCCCTGCCAGCCCGTAAAAACTAAAAAGGCATCTTTTATTTTTTCCCAGCCCACCACTTTACCAATCCAAATAAACAATCCTATCCCAATAAAAAGAGAAAATAAAAAAAGTAACAATTTCTTTATCATGGTTTTGAATTTGCCCGCTTGGTGCTTCCCTTTACTGGATATTATCTTTTAATATTTTTTTGGCAAAAAACTGTTATTTCGTCTTCAACGTCTTCCCAAAAATAAAAATGACCTTCAATTTTAGGATGAAAAGGCGACTTAATTAAAGCAAAAATCAGCATGGGAATATTACCCGAAGATAAGGGGTCTTTCCCTTGTTTATCAAGAAAGAGAGCGTTTGGAGAATTAGTTGACTTATTCCAAAAGGGCAGGCCCATTCCAATGGCCAAAACAGATTCTTTGGCATCTTCTGAAAGTTTATCTACGGTCTCGTTAACAAAAGTAGCGCCACTGGAAAGGCCGACCATTAAAATGTCTAAATTCTCATCTTCTTTGATGAGCCCTTCGAGGTTTTGAGCCATTTTTTTTGACTGAGAATGAAAGGAAGTAAAAAACTCATTAACTGAACCAATTTTAGCAAAAAAATTATTTTTTGTTCTAAAATAAGGAACTACTGCAGTTTTATAACCAAAATTTTCAATGGTGCTTTTAATATTTTCAACTATAGGAGCGAAATCTAAAGCTTCGTCAAAAGGGGTAGTCCCCCAACCACCGGGATTGAAAATAATAACTACTTCATTCTCTTCTCCTGCTTTTACCAACTCCTGCCAAAAAGTTAAGGCGTTACCCTCTAAAAAACAAAGTTCAAACCAAAGCCAAGAAGCTATTGAAAAAAAGACTAAGCTAAAAATGATAAATTTCAATTTCCTCTTCATTATTTTTCTTAATTCAAGATTATATGTTGTTCATACATTAGCGAATCAAGCCCCGTAGTAGAAATTTTACAACCATTT
>PETY01000006.1 GCA_002780915.1 Candidatus Nealsonbacteria bacterium CG02_land_8_20_14_3_00_34_20
AACCATAATACCTCATTACCGTAGTTAATGAGGTAGGACCGCAACCAGAAAATTTTACCGCATAATTTTTAGAATCAGTCTGCCTTAGGTTAGGAAAATTAGTTAGTTTAAAATCAGTACTTCCTGGAGGAGGCGCGGTGGTGGTAGGCAGAGGGTTGCTGGGAATGAAAGGATAATCTTCTGGCTCTAATGTTTCAGAAATCTCGGTAGTTAGAGCTTCTTGCTGGACAATGGTAAAATCAGGATGCTCGCAGTAAAAAGTTATTGGGTCAGATATAATATGTCCTTCATATGAAATTTTATTACTTGGCCAATCAGGGAAAGTTAAAATTTCTGATTCTTTGGTTTCAAGAATTTTTTCTTTTATGCCAATTATTTCATTTTGGGTGATTACCGGCTCTTCGCATCCTCCAGTCATTAAAATAGCTGCCATTCTCAAGTCCTGACGGTGTTCATTAAAGTCCCAGCGCAGGCTCCTTAATTCTTTCTGAAAGTTTTCTAAATCTTCAATTGATAATTTAATTTCTTCTATCTTAGATTTAATTGCCTCTTTGTCACAAAAAGCATTTGGGCAGCCAAAGCCCTGGCAATTTTCTCCTCCACATTCTGAAGAACCGCATTGGCAGGATAAGGTTAAGTTTTTTAATTCTTCGTTTAATTCCTTAAAATCTTTAGCTTTTTTCTCTGCCTCTTCTGTTTTTTCTTTGATAAGAGTCAACCTGGTTTGGGCTGTACTGTCTAAAAGGGCTCTTTCAATAAGAACGCCGGTAGGAATTTGAAGACAACTCACCGAACCCTTCTCTTCAATTTTTGGAACTTCAGGCATTTGTATTTCAGGAATATCCTCTTTAGAAATTGAAAAAACAACTAATTGAGGATTGATTCTGGTAAGAATAATATAAGAACTAAGGACAATTATTAAACCAATGAAAGCGGAGAAAATTTGGTCTTTAACATCGGAGATTGTAGCAGGATTGCCCATTGAGGTCAGATAACGAATTCCTCCTAAAACTAAAGCTAAAAAAATAATCAAACCAGAGATGGCTATGAAAAAATTAAAAACATACTTTATATAATCAGGAAGAGCAGTTTTAGTAGTAGTGGGTATTTCTTCTTCGGAAATACCAGGAATATTGGGATACTCTACTTCCAACGGTTTTCCTTCCTGGCTGAAACAAAAACTGCTTCCTGTTAAAAGTAAAATGGAAATTAAAGAAAAAATTAAGAGAATCTTTTGAAGTTTATTTCTTAATTTCATTAACTATTATGTTTTATTTCCATATAAACTACTAAAATCCAGAGAGGCAAACTTCCGACAAAGGGAATACATTCAATAATAAAACACAAGGGTCTGAGCCATTTCATTCTTTTTGCCCATTTTGCCATTTTGCCGATTCTGGCCATAGTTTTGCGACTAACAGTTATCGTCCCAGACCTTAGCCACATCCAAGCTCCAAAGATAATCACTGCTATTACGTCTATAACAATAGAAGCTATTTGACCTATAACTGGGATAAACTCTACTAAAACTTCTCCTGCGTCAACAAAAATTGCCGTAGTTAACATTAACACTGCTTCCGGGGTTAAAAAAGAACCAGCTTCTCCGCTTGCCGTGATTGCTTCTCTTTCTTCTTTTTCTGGTTCCTCATTTTTTGTTTTATGAGTATTAACTTCTTTCTCTTTTGGAGGCATCTTTGGGGTTAACTTAAAGAGCTTTTTTTGCTTGCTTAATTTTTAAAATCTCCTCAGGGGAAGAGGTAATAATTTGGTCCTCGGTATAAGAGGCAACTATCCTGATTGCTACATGTTTTGGGCCGGCAAAGAAAATTCCCTCCCCTACGGGTGTTTCCAAAAGTAAATATTTTTCTCCCTCGGTTAAATTAAAAATCTTTTGGACAACATCAATAGTAGCTGAACTTTGTTTCATTAAAAGTTGCAGGGAAGAATTAGTGATTATCGGTTTGCCGTAGATAGACTTCATAAAATCTGAAATATCCTGGGTAATAGTAGTAACTCCTAACCAATATTTTCTTGCTCTTTTGGCAATTCCATATAAAAAGGAAGCCCCATCTTCTGATTGCATTAACCACCAGGCTTCATCTATCACTAAAATTCTTTTTTTCAGTTCTGCCCTTATGGCGTTCCAGATGTATCTCATAATAATAAACATTGCCATCGGCCTTAATTCATCTTCCATATCTCTGATTCCAAAAACCACTAAAGATTTTTCCATAGAAATATTTGAAGGCTGGTTGAAGAAATTAGCAAAAGTTCCTTTGGTGAATTTTCGTAATCTTTGAACTAAAGACTGAGCTCCCTCCATTGTTTCTAAAACTTCTTCTAAGTCTGACATTACGGGAATTTTTTGAGACCAGCTTGAAGGGTCAGATTCTGTGGTGATATCTTTAGCGGCATAGGTTTCGCTTAATGCCCTGTCCATAATTGCGTCTTCTTCCGGGTTTAACCCTCCCAACATTATTCTCATTAATCCAACCAAGTTCATGATATTTCCCCTTAGCGCATCTTCCGGTTTTTCATCTTCTCGAGGAGAAGGCAGGTCAAAGGGATTGATATGATTCTCTGAGCCCAAAGATATTTTAAAGAAAGACCCTCCTGCCGCCTCGGCTAACATTTGATATTCATTTTCTGGGTCAATGACAATACTATCCACTCCTGCCATCAGCGACCGCAATATTTCCAATTTTACAAAATAAGATTTCCCAGCTCCGGATTTGGCAAAAAGACAGAAGTTCGCGTTCTCTAAAGTAAACCTATCAAATAAAATTAGAGAATTATTGTGCTTGTTGATTCCATATAAAATTCCTTCATTGGAGCTTAAATCAAAAGAGACGAAAGGGAAAACCGAAGATAAAGGAGCAGTATTCATGGTAGTATGAATTTGAAGTTGGTCTAATCCATAAGGGGAAGAAGACATAAACCCTTCTTTTTGTTGATACAAAGCTGGTTTTAAATAAATTAAACGAGATTCCAAAATTGATCTTAGGGTGGTTTCAGTTTCGCTTAGTTGTTTTTGGTTATCAGCATAAACAGTAATATACAATCCAAATTTGAACATTTTTTCTTGAGCTGTTTGAAGGCTGTCTCTTAGTTCCTCTAAATCTCTGTAGGCAGTTTCCAGGGCTGGGTCTCTTACCAAACCCTTCTCTTCTCTCTCCATAATCTCTGCTTGAACTTCGGTTACTTTTTTTCTTAATTGTTTTAAAACCATGCCAGTTTCAATAGGGTGAAAGAAAAAAGAAATATCCAGAGGTATGTCTAAATTGATAACCGGAGACAACCAACCAGTAGTTAAATATCTTGGATAAGAAAAAACAAAATAGGTTTTAACTAATTTTTCTCCTAATTTAAGATAATTCTGTCCAATCTCAATAGAGGCCGGAGCAACAATATCTTTTGCCTCCATTCTTTCTGCTTCAAAAAGTTTTTCTGGTTCTTTTTTCTTTTTTGAGAAAAGCGCCATATTAACTAAATAACTAATAACTATGTGATTAATTCCGGAGGAAGTTCCGGATAATAACCAAATTCTGCTTCTTTGGGATGATGAAGCGCCCAGAGCAGCTCAATTATCTCAGCCGTATTTAATGGGGAGGATTTTAAACCGCATCTTCTTAAACCTAAAACCGCATACTCCATTCTTTGCCAGAGCTGATATTTACCTCTTTGAAATTTTTCTTCGGTTAGAAGAATTTTTTTATCAGTTTTTTTATAAGAAGCAAAACCGGGAACTCCTGAAAATTCAGCCAAGGGAAAGTAAGGAATAACAAGATAAAAATTCTTGGCCATAATAGAGCCGCCGACAATAATTTCTTCAATAAATTTTCTATATTCGCTAGTTTGCACTTTTAAAAGTTCATTGTCTTGCTTTTCTTCTAATTCTTTCAGTTTATCTAAATATCCGGTAATATTTAATTTCCGAGACTGGGCAACAACCTGGCAGGGAAAATCCAAAGAATTTAAAAAGTCTTGGAATTGATAAATTATAGCGGTTTGTTCTTCGTCGGACTTTAAGGCAAAATTTAAAGAGGAAACCATCATTATCCCCCTTAAGGACATGTCTCGCATTATTAAAATTCCCTCTCTGATTTGTTCTATGGGCAAAAACTGCTGGGTTGATATTTTAGTCATATTCTATCCGCCAAATTCAATTTTTTTACCTAACTCTTTTATTTTACTCATCTTTTCCATTTTTAAAGGAGATTCTTTTTCTTCCTTTTTTGGCTTCTCTTTTCTTATTTTTGGTTTAAAGAAGATAGGAACCTGCTTTCTTTTCCAAATATATAATTTTGACCCCAGGTTAAAATTTAGGAAGTTTTTTAAGATTGTAGGAAGCGACTGCCCCCCGATTTTTAAAAAAGATAACATTAGGGCGCCGCCTATTAACATTATAGAAATCAAAAGGAAAATAAAAAAATTTAATTTGCCGATAGTAAAATAAAGAACAAAACAAACAGCGGCTGCAATCCCAATAAAAATAGTCTGCCGGAAGGTTAAAGGTCCTAAGATTTTCAGCTCATGTTCAATAAATTGAGGAATATGAAACTGCATGGCTAATTAATATAAGTTGTAAGTTGTTAGTTATTTCTCCCCTGCTGGTTCTCTATAAATATCTTCCTTTTCGGGAGTTTTTCTCCCTGCTCGCATTCTCTCTTTCTCTTTGATTAGTTTTTCTTTGGCTAATTCTTTTTCCATCTTTTCTTCTGGTTCCAATTCTGATGGTTCTCCGGCGGGAGTAGGAATTTCTTTTCTGTAGAGCTCAGATAGTTTTGTTCTGACTGGATAAAAAACAAAACGATGAATTTCTTGACTGATTTTTTTGGCTAAATCTGATTTCAAATCCAAGTCTAATTCTAAAGATGCTTGAAAATCTTCAGGAGGCAGGAGACCTAATAAAATATCACCGGTCAGTTTGGCAATTTTTGGGATTTTATCATCTACAATTCCATTTTTTTCACAAACACTATAAATATTATTAGCTGTTTCCTCAGAAAAGATTGCCTCTTGCAGCTCGGGAGGGAGTTTTTGATATAATTCCCATAATTGTTCTTTGGTATATTTTTCCGGCATAGTTTTCCAATATTTTTATTAGTTTTTAATTATATTACCACAATTTAATTTTACCACAAAATGAGAAGTAAATAAATGAGTTTAATTCTGCAACCGACACTCTATCATTAAAACTTTACCGACATTCTTGCATTACCACACAAGCTTGACAAAATCAATAATCTATGGTTTACTTTAAATACTAAGCCTTGTCGAGGGCTGAGGAATAGTCTTTAATACAAAGCGCTATTCTCTCAGCCCCTCTCTGAGGCTGGAAGATAGCTCTTTGAAAATTTTTATGAGAAAACATATGCCAAAACGTTTTGAAATTTGGATAATAGCAGTCTTGATAATGACTGCGGTGTTGCTGCTAACATTTCTGATGATTTCAACAAAATGGATGCCAGTAATGACTCGTTCGACAGCATTGGGGGTAGGGATATTAGTAACTTTTCTAATTGTGGTGTTTTGGACAAGAAAATGTATAAGACAGGTTGGTACACCCGAATTACCAACGCAGGCAGTTTTAGCCAGATTTGCCAGACCGGTGGATGCTGTAGGCTTAGGACTTCTTTTTGTTATTTGGCCAATCGAAGCTCTCAAAGAATTTCCAACCGGTCAGTATGTGATGAATTACCGAATAGCCGAAGGATTGTATTCTAAAAAAGGAAAAGATGAAAAGGGAAGAGATTTGAGCTCTCTACCAATGATAGTGGAAGCAAGTATTTATTTTCGATTTCCAAGAACGGACAGGATATATTCTTTTCCAATGCCTATAGAGAAAGCCAAGGAAACACTAGAAGAAGGCGGAAAATTAGATTCAGAAGGGTTAAGAGAGGGTTTGTCCTGGGGAAGGGTTCTCGGGAAGGAGTTGTTGATGCGGACGTATTACCGTTTACCAATCAGAAACCCAAAAGAAGGCGGCAGCGAGGACAAATTACACAAATTTTTTGAAGGAGCGGTGGAAGGAGGGCTAAGACATGTGATGGGAGCTAAAACTTTTATAGAATGTAAGGAAGAAAAACCGATGATTGAAGAGGAAGTTAAGAATTACTTACTGTCCGCAGAAGGCGATCCTTTTTTTGAATGCGGGATACCAAAAGAATGTCTTAATCTTGAGTTGAAAGATGTTAGGTTCCCGGAAGATATAGAACAGGCCTGGAGAGCTCCTGAAATCGCAATAAGAGAAGGAGAGGCGGCTATAGAAAAAGCAATAAGAAAAGCAGAGGCAGCTAAATCGGAAAGAGAAAGAATTAAAGAGATAACAAAGGGGTATATCGATGCAGGTGTTTCTCCGAATGTAGCAGGGTTACTTACTGGTGGCGTGGAAGGAAAGGCGATGAGTTTTGAACAATTAAGAGACCTGGCGATATTCAAAGCAATTGGAGGACTGAAATAAGAAATAAATATCCAAATTTCAATAAAAAAATGGGGGCAAGATAATTTAACCCCCATTTTGTTTTTCTCTAACTAGTTGGCCCTACTACTTTCGTATCTTCTTCTTTTTTCTTTTTTCCCTCTTCTGATTTTAGTGAGGGTGGAGGAGGGACTATATATTCTCTTTTTCTAAATTTTGAGATTCTTTCTCTTATTTCTTTTCTTTCCAATCCTTCTGGCGCCTCAAAACCTAAATCTTGAGCTGCATTTCCGGAAAGATAAAGCAGGACGTTAGGATTGGTTTGTAAAAGGTGGTCTGCTGTATTCGGTATTTTCCGAAGCGCTTCTGAATATGCTTCTGTAAATCCTCTGCCAAATTCCTGAGCAGCAATGCCAAGTTGTTTTCCTCCCCAGAATTTTTGAATAGCTTCGGTTGCTTCAGGAGAATCCCAGAAATTTTCACTAAATTGTTTAATTTTCTCGGGCGTATCAGCTTCAGCAGACAATCTTTGAGTTTGATTTTCCCATCCTTTTTTCTCCCATTTTTTCTTTTCTTCCTCTGACAATTCCTCTTTCTTTTTAAATCCAAGCTGCTCCGGGGTATATTTGTCTCTTAAAGCTCGGGCTATTGTTTCTGCCTGAGAAACGGCGCCGATTTCAAGACTGTTTTTAACTAAACTTCGCGCTCTTTCAAAAGCCCGGGTTTCTAATGCTCTTTTTTCTTCTTCACTCTTGGCTACCTTTCGGGCCCCTTCAAGGGTAAGTGTTTTTAATATGCTTTTCTTATATGGGCCCCCTTTATTAATATTTTTAACTACATATCCAGTTGCTCCTTCTATATTATTTGCTCCCAGATGTTGTTCAAGTCTGCTTGAGGAAAGAATAGGGTCTACAATCTTCTCTGCTTCAGCCTCTGCTGAAGCTATATTTCCTTTTCTAGCCTCCTCTACACCAGGACCTATCGTTTTTCCTGCTGCTCTGGCAATACCCCAGAAAGGACCTGCGGCGGCTCTTTTTACTGCTCCGGCAACGCCAGGTTGAGCAGCTCCAGGAGTAAGTATTGTAGATAGTTTTTCTCCCCATCTTCGGACACCTTCTGGTACTGCCCGGGGAGCATTTTCTTTAATCCCTTTCCAGGTTTTTCCTGCCGCTCCTCTTTGAACGGATTTTACTCCCGAGCGGGCAAAAGCAATAATACCAGCAGTTCCCCAAGCTCCAGCGCTAAGAGAGGCAAAAAATCCAAAAAGTAAAAAACCAAGGGCAATAAAATAAGGAACCAAACTTTCCAGTCCCCCCAATTCACTTCCAGGAGGAACGGGTCCGAGTAGACTTTTTTGAGAAATAAAAGCTATCATTTGCTCCCCTAAATAGAGGAAGAAAGCCGCTGTCATCCCAATGATAGACCATTGGAGAAATTGATTCCACCAAGTACTAAACATTTTTTTAGTTGCAGGAAGAATATAAAAAACAAAAGCCAGGGGAGCTATAATCACTAAAATCCACAGAGCTACATATCTCATAGCAAACAAAACCGAGAAAAGTAAAAAGATTACCATAGCCATCAGATTAAAAATAATCAGGAAAACAGTCCTTAATAAAAACCCTACTCCCAGAAGTTCAGTAATACTTCCTATATTTTCCCATAGAGTAACAAAAATTTGTCCTTGAGCTTTAAGTTGATTGACTAAAACCTGGCCAGCTGAAAGCCCTCCTCCAATAAAGAAATCCATCACAATATTGGTGGCGTCTATAATTAAACCACAAATAAGAGGAATAAAATTAATAAGAAGGGCTACTAAAATTAAAACAGGAAGAGCCTTCTTTGCTTCGTATCCTCCTATTCTTAAAGCAGTGCCCAAACCGATAGCCAATAAAGCCAGGACAATGATAATGTTAGCAAAACCCTGAGTAATCCCTAAACCCAGGGTTACAAAATCATTAGTAGTAAAAGATACTTTTATAAAACCAGGACTGGTTACCCAGCCCAAAAGCAAAGAAGTTAAACCCAAAAGACCAGAAGTAACCAGAAGTGCTAACTGGGCAATTACCTGGATGATTATATAAGTCACCGCTGCGCCGATAAGAGTAGCTAATCCCATATAAAAATAAATTTATCTTTAGATTATTTAATTATTGCGGCTTCGCCGCGTAATTAAACTCTTATTGTATATTTTAAAGTAGTTTAATTATTGCGGCTTCGCCGCGTAATTGCTGCGTT
>PETY01000013.1 GCA_002780915.1 Candidatus Nealsonbacteria bacterium CG02_land_8_20_14_3_00_34_20
GTGCGGGACTAATCCCGTAGTGAAATTTTACTATTTTATAACATTTCGCTTTTGGCGAAATGGTTGTAAAATTTCTACTACGGGGCTTGATTCGCTAAGGTATGAATAACATACAATCTTGAATTATGAATGTTGAAGTAGAAATAAAAATTCAATTAGACAGTCTCGAGGAGGTTAGAAAGGTTTTACCTGAATTTGGTAAGCTGACAAAATCTATAAGACAAATTGACGAATATTATACTCCTTACCATAGAGATTTTTTTGCCCACAAACCACATCCTATAGAATGGTTAAGAATAAGAGCTAATCCTGATAAAGTAATCTTTGAATACGATAAATCTATAAACAAGGAAGCCGATGGCCAGCAGGAATGCGCTCACGAGTATGAAACGGGACTTTCTCAACCCAATGAGTTTAGAAAAATTTTAGAATTTTTAGATTTCAAAAAAGTAATAACGATTAATAAACAAAGGGAATATTGGGATTGTAAAGATTTCGAAGTTGCTTTAGATAATGTTGAAGGTTTAGGATTTTTTGTGGAAGTAGAAGCAAAGGGAAATTTTGAAAATACAATAAAAGCGAAAGAAGGATGTATAAATTTTTTAAAGAAGCTTGGAGTCAAAAATCCTGAAAATAATCAGATTAAAACTGGATACCCTGTTTTACTTTTAAAAAAGCTCTATCAAAACAATGAGAAGCAAAAATCAGTCAATTAAACAGCTGAAAAAATTTGATAATGAAGTTATCAGAGCAATTCACTTTTTAGTAAATACTTGTCTTAATAAAAAAGGCAATCAAATCTACCAAGAGCTGCTCAAGCAAATTAGTTATTTAAAAAGATAATTATGCGATTAGTGGAGATTCAGAACATAGGGTAAAAAACGATAGAAAGTCGGAAATTTAAAATAAAATTAAAGTAAAAAAAATAAATATGACCAGAGAACAAGGTTTTGAGTTATTAAAACAGAATATTTCTAATCCTAATTTAATTAAACATTGTCTGGCGGTAGAGGCAATAATGCGAGCTTTGGCTTGCCATTTTGGCCAAGATGAAGAAAAATGGGGCTTGACTGGGCTTTTGCACGATATTGATTACGAAAAAGTAAAAGATGACCTTTCCCAGCATTCCTTACTCGGAGCTAAAATACTGGAAAATTTAGGGTTGCCAGAAGATATTTGCCAGGCAGTAAAAGTTCATAATGAAGCCCATGGGATTTTGCCGGAGACGCGGTTAGAAAAAGCGCTTTTTGTAACTGATCCTTTAACTGGTTTAATTGTGGCGGCTGCCTTGGTTTTGCCTTCAAAAAAACTGGCCGATTTGTCAGTTGAAAATGTTTTGAATCGTTTTAAAGAAAAAGCTTTTGCCAGAGGAGCCAATAGAGAGATTATTAAAAAATGTGAGGAATATTTAAACTTAGGTTTAGAAAATTTTATAAAAATAGGGCTTGAGGCGATGCAGGGTATCGCTGCCAACCTGGAACTTTAAAATAAAATTTAGCTATGGATAGAAAAGAAATAATTCTTGTTGACGAAAAAGATAATCAAATTGGAACTGGAGAAAAACTTCAAGTACACCTGAAGGGCAGGCTTCACAGAGCTTTTTCAATTTTTCTTTTCAACTCTCGGGGAGAAACTTTGGTCCAACAAAGAGCTAAAACGAAATATCACTCAGCTGGCCTTTGGAGTAATAGTTGTTGTTCCCATCCCGGGCCAGATGAAAGTTTAAAGCAGGCAACCCAAAGAAGATTAAAAGAAGAGTTAGGAATCAAGTGCTTCCTAAAAGAAATTTTCAGTTTTATTTATAGGGTCAATCTTGGGAATTTAATAGAGTATGAATTCAACCATGTGTTTATAGGAGAATTTAGCGGAGACCCAAAACCAAATAAAAAAGAAGTTCAGGATTGGAAATGGGTAACTCCTAGAGAATTAAAAAAAGACATAAGAGAAAATCCTGAAAAATATAGTTATTGGTTCAAATTGATTTTAGCTAAAGTCCTTAGCTCAAAATAAAAATTGATATTATTTTTTTAAAGGGTAAAATTATAGAATAGAGTTTAAAATATGGAAAATTGTATTTTTTGCCAAATTATTAAAAAAGAACTGCCTGCCTCGATAATCTTTGAAGATGAACAAGTTTTAGCTTTTCTGGAGATTAATCCCTTAGCTGAGGGACATACTTTGGTAGTGCCAAAAGAACATTTTGAGAATATTTTTGATATCGAAGAAGATTTATTAAAAAAAATAATTTTTGTATCCAAAAAAATTTCAGAAAAAATGAAGGAGGCCTTAGGGACAGAAGGTGTGAATTTAGTCCAACGTAGTGGCATTGTCGCAGAGCAGGGCGTTTTTCATTTTCATCTACATATAATTCCCAGAAAGAAAAACGATAATATTAATTTAGAAAACTGGTGGCGGCAGAAGACAAAAGAAATAAGCCCGGAAAAACTCGAGGAAATAGCCTCAAAACTTGCCATTTAATTTGTAAAATTTTATTGAGTTTAGTATAATTTTAAGAATATGGAAAAGAAAATTAAAAAAAGAACTAGAAGGAAGCATAATAGAACCCCGAGAAAAAGTAAACCCTCGGGAAAGCGAGTAATTCTGTCGCAGGATAAACCAAAAGGAAAGATAAGTTTTATTAAAGAGAGCAACACTCAAGAAGTTGCTCCAATTAAAAAAGTAAGAGTGAAAGTGATTGGAATTGGAGGAGGAGGGGGCAACATTGTTGCCGAGATGTCCTCAAGATTAACCAATTATTCTTCAAAAAAGATAGATTTTACAGCTGCCAATACTGACCTTCAAGATTTAAACTCTTTGCCAAAAAAGGTAAAACTTTTTTCTTTTGGCCAAGAATTAACCAAGGGTTTGGGTACAGGGAGAGACCCTTTATTAGGAGAAGAAGCAGCTAAGAAAGAAGAAAAACGAATAAAAAAACTTTTCTCTGACAAGAGAGATTTGTTTATAATAGTAGCATCTTTGGGAGGGGGGACAGGCACAGGGGCAGTGCCGGTATTTGCTAAATTAGCTAACAACTCCAATGCTACCACTTTAGGGATTTTTACTTTGCCTTTTTTGTTTGAAGGCAGAGGGAAAATGCAATTAGCTCAAAGGTGTTTGGAGAAACTTCGGGAAAACTTAAATGCAATTTTAATTTTACCCAATGAAAAGGTTTTTAACTTAACCAAGGAAGATACCCCTCTTCCTTTAGCTTTCTCTCTCTTGAATAAATATATCTCAGATAGTCTGAAAGGTTTATTGAGGATAATTTACTTGCCTGGTTTAATTAATATTGATTGGGCAGATATTAAAACCACTTTGAGCGGAAAAGGAAAATTGGCCTACCTTAACGTAACAGAAACCAAAAATAAAGAAAAATTAGATGAATTTACAAAATCACTCCTGGGTTCTCGGGTATTAGATTATAATTTCGAGGGGGCGACCAATATTTTATTTAATATTGAGAGTTCAAAAAATATATCTTTAGGAGAGTTGGTTACAATTAGCCAAAAGATTAATTCTGCCGCCCCTAAGGCTAAAATTATTTTCGGACTATCTCAAGTCTCTAACTTGAAAGACACTCTTTTAGCTACTATTTTAGCTACCGGGAATGAAATAAAAAGAAAAAGAGAAAAAAAAGAAATTTTTCCAGAGAAAATCGCGCCTCCAAAAAAAAAGAAGGTAAAAAAGAGTTTACCCATTGAAATAGAAGAAGAAAAATTAAAAAATAATAAACCTCAAATAAGAAGAACTGCCCTGGAGATAAAAAAGGCTGAGAAAGAAGAAAGTAAAAAAGAGGAAGAAAAAGAGAAAATTTTTGAAATTCCAGCCTTTTTAAGGAGGGCAAAAACAAAATAATTTATGTCTAATCAACCTATTAAAAAAGCAATTTTTCCTATAGCTGGCCGGGCTACTAGATTCTTACCTTTGTCTAAAGTAGTTTCTAAAGAGCTTATTCCTTTAGTTGATAAACCCCTTATTCATTATACAGTTTTGGAGGCAATTTCTTCAGGAATAAAAGAGATTGTTTTTGTCACTCGTCCCCAGCAAAAAGACGTTTTCCAGTATTTTCAATCAGATCCGGAATTGGAAAAACTGCTAAGAGAGCAAAATAAAAATAATGAACTTGAAACCTTAAAAGAAATTCAAGAATTCTCCAAAAATGTTTCTTTTTCTTTCGTTATCCAAAAAGAGCCTAAAGGAGATGCTGATGCTATTTTCCAGGCTAATAGTTTCATTGGACAGGAATCCTGCGGTGTTTTCTTTTGTGACGATGTTATTGATGCCCAACCTCCCGGATTTTTGCAGCTAGCAGAAGTTTTTGAAACCTGCCAAAGACCAGTAATGGCTTTGAAAAGATTACCATCCGAAAAACTCTCTCATTATGGTGTGGTAGAAGTTGAAAAAATAGCTAATCGTTTTTATAAGATAAAGGGAATGGTAGAAAAACCCGAACCCAAGAAGGCTCCATCTGACCTTGCCATAATAGGAAGGTTAATCCTTACTCCTGATGTTTTTGATTATTTAAAAACTGAAAAAATGAATAAAAAACAAGAGCTTACTATAACCAAAATTCTTGGCAAGATGGCCAGAGAAGGTCAGGCAATTTATGGATACGAAATTAAAGGCGAGTGGGTTGAATGCGGAGATAAACTGCGCTGGTTTTATTCTTTTTTGCACTTTGCTATCAAGCACCCACAGCTTGGTCCTCAAGTCAAGCGATATTTAAAAAAACTGAAAATATAGCATTTTGTTGTTTAGAAATATATGATTAAAGTAACCAAAGATATTCTAAAAGATGTTTATAAACCCCGCCCAGCCGAAGCACATAAATACGATTACGGACTTTTACTGGTAATTGGGGGGAGCGAATTCTATAGCGGTTCACCCGCCCTAAATGCTCTGGCTGCCTTCAGGGCAGGAGTAGATATGGTTCAGATTATTGCTCCCTGGAGGGCAGCTAATATTATAGCTGCTTTTTCTCCAAATTTAGCTGCTTATCCTCTTACCGGTAGCTGGTTAACAAAGAAAGACGTTCCTTTGTTGGTTTCAATGCTAAAGTCAGCTCAAGCTGTAGCCAGAGGTAGAGCAGCTGTTGTTATTGGAGGGGGGCTGGGTCGAAGTGAAGAAACCCAAGAGGCGGTTTTGGAGTTTTTGGCTCAAGTTTCTCTCCCAATAGTTATTGATGCTGACGCCATTTATGCCGCATCTAGAAATCCTAAAATTTTTAAGGGAAAAAATTTTCTTTTTACTCCCCATAGTTATGAATTTTTTGTTCTAACCGGTAAAAATGTACTCAGCAGAGAAGAGGAGAAAATAAAACAGGTGCAAAAAGAAGCCTCTTTGCTTCAGACTACGATTCTACTTAAAGGAAAAACTGATATTATCTCTGATGGTAAAGAAGTAGCATTAAATACGACTGGTAGCCCTTATTTAACGGTTGGGGGGACAGGTGATACCTTAGCAGGAATCTGCGGAGCCCTAATGGCAAGAGGAATTAGTCCTTTTATTGCTGCCCAGGCTGGAGCTTTTATTAATGGAAAAGCAGGAGAAACAGCTGCCCTCTCCAAAACAGAGGGTACTTTAGCCACTGATTTGATTGAAGCAATCCCAGAAGTAATAAAATGACAGTAACTTATATGTTTTACGATTTAATTATTATTGGTGGGGGACCAGCAGGTATTACTGCCGGAATTTATGCTGCCAGACAGCGGCTAAAAACTCTTTTGATTACTAAAGATTTTGGAGGTCAGATTAACAAAAAAGCAGTAATGATTGAAAATTACCCTGGTTTTGAGGAAATTTCCGGATTGGCGTTAATTCAAAGATTGGAAAAACATTTGAGAAAGCAGAAAATTGATATTGAAAGAGATGAGGTAGTAAAACTAAAGAAATCGGGGGAAAATTTTATCGTTCAAACCAAAAACAAACACCAGTTTCAAGCGAGGGCAGTTATTGTCGCTTCCGGAGCTGACCCTCGACCCCTTGAAATTGAAGGAGAAAAAGAATTTACAGGATGTGGCGTGAGTTACTGTACCGTTTGCGATTCTCCGTTATTTTCAAATAAAACCGTTGCCGTGGTTGGAGGTGGAAATTCAGCTTTTGAGGCAACAATTTTTTTGGCAAAAATTGCTAAAAAAATTTATATTTTGGAGTACGGAGAAAAAGTGGGAGCCGATGAAGTTAATCAAGAAATAGTTAAAAAAATCGGAAAAGTCGAAGTTCTCACCAATGTTGCTTTAAAACAAATTAAAGGTAATCAATTTGTAAACTCAATAGTTTATCAAGATAGAAAAACTCAAAAATTAAATACTCTCAAGGTTGAGGGTGTTTTTGTTGAAATCGGTTCGCAGCCAGCAACATCATTTGTAAAAAATTTAGTTGAATTCAACCAGAAAGATGAAATAAAAGTAGAATTTGAAACTTATCAAACTAAAACTGCTGGTCTTTTTGCGGTAGGCGATGTTAATGTGGGAAAAGCCAAACAAATTATTACCGCCTGTGGAGAAGGGGCAAAAGCAGCATTGGCTGCCTATGAATATCTTCAACTTAACAACTAAACAATTTAACAAGTTAACATGAGGGGAGAGAATTTTTTTGAACATTTGAAGAAAAAGATGGATGAATACGTTCATTTAATTTATAGAATCACTAAGGAGTTTCCCAAAGAAGAACTCTATGGAGTAACTTCTCAAATGAGAAGAGCTGCTCTATCAATCATTTTAAATTATATTGAGGGTTTTGCTCGTCAGAAAAAAGCAGTTAAACAAAATTTTTGGGAAATTTCATATGGTTCTCTTAAAGAAACAAAGTATCTTTTACATTTCTCTTTTATTGAAGAATATCTCAATAAAGAGCAATATGAAAGAGCGATTAATTTAGCTGAAGAAATTGGAGCAATGCTCTGGCGAGCTAAGCAGTCTTTAAGAGGCACATAGGCGAAAATTTCTTTCAGAAATTTTCGCGCTATTCCGCCCTAATTTTGCAAGGTAGTATCAGGGCGAGGCACTCGCCTTCGGCTCGGGTCTATTCGACCACTGCCTCGCCAGAGCTTGACTAACTTTTCTGTAAAATCCTGGTTTATTCTGTTTGGGAGGGCAAAATTAGAGCGGGCTTGTATCGGAATTATTGAAATTCCGATACAACAAAATAATGTTAAATTGTTAATCTGTTAATTTGTTAAATTGTTAAAATGTTAAATTGTTAAATTGTTAAAATGTTAAAATGATTAAAATTAAGTCAATTAAAGCTAGACCCCGTAGTAGAATAAATTCACTACGGGGCAGGGAGATATTAGATTCAAGAGGAAATCCAACAGTTGAGGTTGATTTAACAACTGGTTTAGGAATCTTCCGAGCTTCAGCTCCTTCTGGCGCTTCTAAGGGAAAATATGAAGCAGTTGAATTAAGAGATGGCGGTGAAAGATATCAAGGAATGGGGGTAATGGCAGCAGTTAATAATGTTAATAAAATTATTGCTCCTGAGCTTAAAGGAAAAGATGTGAAAAATCAAAAAGAGATAGACAAATTAATGGTTAAATTAGATGGTACAAAAAACAAATCAAAACTGGGAGCAAATGCAATTTGTGGAGTCTCAATGGCAGTCTGTCGAGCGGGAGCTGCGGCAAAAAACACTTCTTTATATAAACATATTTCCGAAGTTCCAAGCTCCAAGTCCCAAGTTCCAAGTTTTAATTTACCAAAACCTGGCTTCAATGTAATAAACGGTGGTGTGCATGCTGGGAACGATTTGGATTTTCAAGAATTTATGATTGTGCCCCAAATGGAAAGTTTTTCTGAGAATTTAAGAATTGGAGCAGAAATTTATCAAACTCTTAAAAAGATACTAAGTAAAAAATTTGGCAGTTTTACTACTAATCTCGGCGATGAGGGAGGATTTACTCCTCCGGTTAGGTCTCCTGAGCAGACTATAGGGCTTATTTTGGAGGCAGCCAAAAAATTAAATTACGAAAAGAAAGTTAAAATTATTTTAGATGTTGCATCTTCCCAGTTTTTCATTGATGGAAAATACAAAACAAAAATCGGGGTTTTTACATCCGAGGGGCTAACAAGATATTATTTAGATTTAATTAAAAAATACCCAATTGTCGGCCTTGAGGATCCGTTTTCGGAAGATGACTGGCAGGGATGGCAGATGTTAATGTCAAATATCAAAGGTCAAAAGTCAAAAGTTTTAATAATTGGTGATGATTTAACAGTGACAAACCCAGAAAGAATAAAAATGGCAAAAGAAAAATCTCTTTGTAATGGCATGATAGTTAAAATTAATCAAATTGGAACAGTGAGTGAGACAATTGAAGCAGTAAAATTAGCAAAATCTTATAATTGGAAAATTATGGTTTCTCATCGTTCAGGTGAAACTAATGATGATTTTATTGCTGATTTTGCGGTTGGTTTGGGAGCTGATTTTATTAAATCTGGAGCACCAGCCAG
>PETY01000038.1 GCA_002780915.1 Candidatus Nealsonbacteria bacterium CG02_land_8_20_14_3_00_34_20
ATTCCCCAAGTTTTGAATTACGGAACTTGGGAGGATTTAAAATGGCTTTACAAGGTTTATTCAGAAAAAGATATCAAAAAAGTGGTAAAAAATCCTCGACGAGGGTTGTGGTTTAAAAATGTTCTTCATTTTTGGACTACTATTTTTAATATTCGGCTTAAAAAAGAAGTTTGGGAGAAAGCCATTTTTCGGTAAAATAGATTTCGCATTTTTAGTTTAAATAACAGAGGCCTGCCCTCTGTTTTTATTTCCGGAGGAATCATAACCAGTCGCTTCGCTCCTTGTAATTACTTCGTAATTAAGGAGGTTTTTACTTTTATTGAAATAAAGTAATTAAAATGATAATCTGAACGTATGAACTTGCAGAACAAATATTTCGTTTTAAGACACGGTCAGACCATTCATCAGACCAAATTAAAAAATACAGTTTACGGTTGGCCGGATGACAATCCCCCTTGCGGTTTGACTAAGTACGGCAGAGAAGAGATTAAAAAATCAGTCAAAAAACTAAAAAAGAAAGATATTGATTTAATCTTTTGCTCAGATGCGAGAAGGACCAAAGAGACGGCCGAAATAGTAGCTAAAGAATTAGACCTAAGAGTAAGTTATGATGAAAGATTGAGAGATGTTAACTGGGGAATTTATCAAGGAAAATCTGCCCTGCGAGCTTGGGCTTATTACAAGAATCCTAAATTAAGATTTAAAAAAGCTCCTCCGAAAGGAGAAAGCTGGGATGAGGTAAGAGACAGGATGCTTAGTATTTTTAAAGAATTAGAACAGAAATATAATGGAAAGAATATTTTGATTATTAGCCATGGAGATCCATTATGGTTATTGGAAGGTTGGATTAAAGGACGGAGCGAAAATCAATTGTTAAAACAAAAATTTACAGGGAAAATGATTAAAACCGGAGAAGTTCGTAAATTACAATAATATGAAGCTTGATTTTCCGAAACTTGAGCAAAAAATTTTAAAGTTCTGGAAAAAGGAAAAGATTTTTGAGAAGAGCATTAAGGCGCGAGCAAAAAAGCGGGATTTTGTTTTTTATGAAGGTCCGCCTACTGCCAACGGCAAGCCCGGCATTCATCATCTTGAAGCTCGGGTATTCAAGGACATTATTTGTAGATATAAAACAATGAGAGGATTTAGAGTTTTAAGAAAAGCTGGTTGGGATACTCACGGCTTGCCCGTTGAGTTAGAGGTTGAGAAGAAATTGGGTCTAAAGAATAAAAAAGACATTGAAAAATTTGGAATAGCTAAATTTAACAAAAAATGCAAAGAGTCGGTTTGGCAGTATAAAAGTGACTGGGAGGATTTAACAGAGAAAATTGGTTATTGGCTGGATATGAAGGACCCTTATATTACATACGAATCTAATTATATTGAAACCGTATGGTGGATTATAAAACGAATTTTTAAAAATGGACTTTTATACCAAGATTATAAAGTGATCCCTTATTGTCCTCGTTGTGGCACTTCGCTTTCTAGCCATGAAGTGGCTCAAGGTTATAAAACAATAAAAGAAAATGCAGTTACGGTTAAATTTGAGTTGGTTGATGAGCCAGGAACTTATATTTTAGCTTGGACTACCACTCCCTGGACACTGCCAGCCAATGTTGCTTTGGCGGTAAATCCAGAAATTGATTATCTAAAATTTTCCCTTAAGAATTATCCTGGGATTTCAGATGGAAATTATATAACTTCAAAAAAAGACTTTGAAGATTACAAAGAAGAAATAGGAAAAAATAAATTTCGATACGGAGCAATTGTGAAAATTATAGATAAATTTAAAGGTAAAGATTTAGTGGGCAAGGAATACAAACCTCTTTATCCCTTTAACGCACCTTATAAAGTTATTGCCGGAGGTTTTGTTTCTATTGAAGAAGGAACAGGGGTTGTTCATATCGCTCCGGCTTTTGGCGAGGACGATATGAATGTAATAAAAATGTTAAATGTTAAATGTCAAACGTTAAATGAGCCGGAGTTTCCAATTTTACTAACAGTTAATGAAGAAGGAAAATTTAAAAAAGAAGTTAAAAAGTGGGCGGGAATGTTTGTTAAAGATGCTGACCCTTTGATAATAGAAGATTTAAAAAAGAGAGGGTTACTCTTTGGAGAAGAATTATATGAACACGATTATCCATTTTGCTGGAGATGTAAGACACCTCTGCTTTATTACGCAAAGAAATCTTGGTTTATTCGGATGACAGAAGTCAAAAAACGGCTCATCAAAAATAATCAAAAAATCAATTGGATTCCTTCTTATTTAAAAGAAGGCAGATTTGGCCAGTGGCTTAAAGATTTAAAAGATTGGGCTGTATCCAGGGAGAGATATTGGGGGACGCCACTCCCTGTTTGGTTTTGCCAAACAGTCAACAGTCAACAGTCAAAAGTCAAAAGTCAAAAGTCGTGTGATAATATCGTAGTTATCGGTTCGATTAGGGAATTAGAAAAATTGAGTGGAAAAAAAATTTCAGAATTACATCGGCCCTATATTGATGAAATAACTTTTAAATGCGACAAATGTGGCGGTTTGATGAAAAGAGTACCAGAGGTTATTGATTGTTGGTTTGATTCCGGTTCAATGCCTTTTGCTCAATATCATTATCCTTTCAAAGATAAAGATTTAATTGATAAGAAAAATCAATTCCCGGCAGATTATATTTGTGAAGCAGTAGACCAAACAAGAGGCTGGTTTTATACTCTATTGGCTATATCTACTTTACTTGGTTTTGGGCCTTCTTATAAAACTGTAATTTCTTTAGGCCATGTTTTAGATAAGCAAGGAGAAAAAATGTCCAAATCAAAAGGAAATATAGTTGACCCTTGGTATATAATTGGAAAGTATGGAGCAGATGCAAGCCGTTGGTATTTCTATACTGTCAACCAACCTGGCGATTCAAAATTATTTTCAGAAAGAGATGTAGAAAAAAGCTTAAAGAAATTTATTTTGACTTTTTGGAATTGCTTCATTTTTTATAATACATACGCAAAATTGCGCAAGACTCCGCAACAAAATATCAACGTAAATCCGCGTAATTATCAACGTAAATCAGCGACCCTATTAGATAAATGGATTATTTCTCGATTAAATGGATTGGTTGAGAAAGTTACGCAAAAAATGGACAAGTATGATATTGTTTTTGCGGCAAGGGATATTGAGAATTTTGTAATTGATGATTTATCTTTATGGTATATTAGAAGGTCTCGTAAGCGTTTTCAAAAACCAAGGAATGCGCAGGAGTTAAAAGAAGCAGCCAAGACCTTGGCTTTAGTTTTGGAGACTTTAAGTAAATTATCAGCGCCATTTACACCATTTATTGCGGAAAATATTTATAAAAATGTTTCAAGTTTCAAATGCCGCTTGGCCCAGCAGGTTTCAAAAAAAATGTCGGTTCATTTAGAAGATTGGCCAAAGGCAAATAAAAATATAATTGATAAGGGTTTAGAAACAAAGATGGAGCAGGCGCGAAAAATTGTGGCTATGACTTTAAACCAGCGAGCGGAGGCAGGGATAAAAATCAGACAACCACTCTCTTCGCTCAAGATTAAAGATTTAAGATTTAAGATTAAAGGTGATAAGGAATTATTAGAGTTAATAAAGGATGAAGTTAATGTTAGAGAAGTGGTTTTTGGTCCTAAAATCAAGGGTGATGTGGAATTGGATACTGAAATTACACCCGAATTAAAAGAGAAGGGGGTATTGAGAGAGGTTATCCGACAAATTCAACAGATGAGAAAAACGGCTGGTTATAAACCTAAAGATAAAATTATGGTAAGATATGAAGGGACTGAATTTTTGAACAAAATTTTAAACAGAAATAAAAACTTTGTATTAAGAGAAATGAAAGTAGAAGATTTTTGCCAAAAAGACGGAGCCCTGTACCGTACGGTACAGGGCGGAGCCGATCAAGTTTTTGATATTGAAAAAGAAATAAAAATAGAAGGACAAAAACTTTGGTTAGCGATAAAAAAAATTTAAAAAATTTTAAAATATGAGTATTTTTGAGAAAAAACAACAATTAAATAAAGAAGGAGTGAGGAGAATGCCAGAAAGAGTAACTCCTTTAAAAAAGGAAGAAAAAAAAGATACTTCAATTTTTGGAGGGAAACCCTATTTAACCAGAAGTGAATTGAGAGAAAAATTGAGAAAGGCTGAACCCTTTATTCCAGGAGCAGGAGGGGAAATTATTCCCCAGAGAGAAAGAGTTAAAATAGAGAAAGAATTATTTGCTAAAAACTATGGTTCATATGTTGATAAGGGAGAATTTAAAAAAGCAATCAAAAAACTGGAAAAAGAGAAATTTCAGGCAAAAACAGGAACAGATAAATTATCTCTGGATAGGAAAATAAGATACTTAAAGAAATTAGGAGGAGAATGAGTAAGAAATTTATTTTCTTTTTTATCATAATAATTCTGCTGGCGATAGGTTTTTGGTATTGGCATAGCCAATCTTATTCTAAAGAAATTTTGAAATTAGAAATTTTAGGGCCGGAAAAGGCGGCTCTTGGAGAGAATATAGAATATATTGTTAAGTTTAAAAATAATGGAAATTTAAGAGCGGAAAAACCAGAATTATTTTTTGAGTATCCAGAAAATTCTATTTTAGAGTCAGAACCAAAGATTAAAAAATTATCCTCTGAAGATTTAGGAGGAGATATTTATCCAGGAGAAGAAAGAACTTTTAAATTTCAAACCCGACTTTTAGGAAAAGAGGCAGAAGCAAAAATTGCTAAGGCCACATTAATTTTTCAGCCTAAGGGACTAAACCAAAGATATGAACTCTCTACTACTTTCACTACAATTTTAGAAAAAATTCTTTTTAATTTTACTTTAGACTTTCCCTCAACAATAGAAGCAGGGAAAAATCTAACTTTTAGGATAAATTACTTATCCAATATTCCTTATCCTTTGAAAGACTTAACTTGCCAAATCCAATATCCTTCAGATTTTGAATTCAAAAACTCGAAACCTCAAGCATTAGACCAAAGCCAGTGGAACCTTCCCGGTTTAAACGAAGGCGAAGGCGGGAGAATAGAGGTTTCTGGGATTTTGAGAGGAGAATCCAAAGAACAAAAAATTTTTAAAGCTAAAATCGGTATTTGGGAAGAAGATGAGTTTATCTTGCTTAAAGAGGCGGTTAAAGGCGTTGAGATAGTTGCTCCTTCTTTGTATATTTTCCAACAGATAAATGGTAATCCCCAATATATCGCCTCTTCGGGAAATCTTCTTCATTATGAAATCTTTTTTAGAAATGTAGGAGAAGAACCTTTAACCGATTTAGTTTTAATCTCTCGATTAGAAGGAAAGGGTTTTGATTTTTATTCTCTTAAAGCCCTGCGGGGAAACTTTCAGCTGGGGGACAATTCTATAATTTGGGAAGGAAAGCAAATACCGAAACTTCAATTTTTAGATGTAAACGAAGAGGGGAAAATTGAATTTTGGATAGGCCTTAAAACTCAATGGGAAATGCAGAGTTTAGCTGATAAAAACCCTGAAATTAGGAATAAAATTACTATCAGCCAAGCCAGAGAAGAATTTTCTAATAAAGTAACCTCTGTCATAAAAGGAGAACAACAGACTTTTTTCGAGGATAAATTCTTTGATAACTCAGGGCCTTATCCTTTAGAGCCAAATAAAAAAACTCTTTTTACTGTAGCTTGGAGCGTAAAGAATTATTATAATGATGTTAATAATGTAAAAATGAGAGCTATCTTACCTAAAGAAATTAATTTTTTAGGGAAAATCTGGCCTAAAGAAAACGCTGGATTAACTTTTGATTCTCTTTCCAGGGAAATTTTATGGGAAGCAGGAGATTTGCCAGCTGGGTCAGGGGTGTTAAATGAAGGAAAGTCTTGCGCTTTTCAGCTTGCTATTGAGCCCACAGAAGAGACGGCTGAAAAAGATATATTGATTCTTAACTCAGCCCAAATTTCAGGCGATGACCAGTGGACTAAAACAATCTTAAATTTTAATACTTCAGCTCTTAAAACTGAAGTTAAATAAGAGAAATAAAATTTAAAAGTTGCCAGGGAGTTAATGTTTAATAATGGCTAATACTTTAGAAAAAATTATTTCACTTTCCAAAAGAAGAGGGTTTATTTTTCCCTCATCTGATATTTATGGTGGTATCGGTGGTTTTTACGATTTTGGACCCTTGGGTGTAGAGATGAAAAACAATATTAAAAGAATTTGGTGGAAAAACGTAGTTCAGCAAAGAAAAGAAGTTGTTGGTTTAGATAGTTCAATCATAATGAATTCTAAAATATGGGAAGCTTCGGGGCATACTCAACATTTTACTGACCCCCTATGTGAATGTAAAAAGTGTCACAAAAGGTTTAGAGCCGACCATTTGGTAGAAAAGTTAAAAACTCCTGGAAAATTAGATGAACATGGAACTTTTAATCAAGAGGAATTAAAAGATATTGCTAAAGTCATTCCTAAAATTAAATGTCCGGAATGTGGAGGAGAATTAACTCCTCCTCGTCAATTTAATTTGATGTTTAAAACATTTATTGGGCCGGTAGAAGAAGAGACAGCTAAAACTTATTTGCGACCAGAAACGGCCCAAGGAATTTTTGTTAATTATAAAAATATTTTAGATACCCAAAGAGTGAAAGTTCCATTTGGCATAGCCCAGGTTGGTAAGGCTTTTAGAAATGAGATTACTCCCGGGAATTTTATTTTTAGGACCAGAGAGTTTGAACAGATGGAGTTAGAATATTTTGTAAAACCTGGGGAAGATGAAAAATCGTTTGATTATTGGGTTAAAGAGAGAATGAGATGGTACATTGAGGATTTGGCAATTACAGAAGAAAAATTAAGAATAAGACCCCATAGAAAAGACGAACTTGCTCATTATGCTAAATCTTGTGTAGACATAGAGTATAAGTTTCCTTTTGGTTGGTCTGAAATTGAGGGAATAGCCAACAGAACTGATTTTGATTTAAAACAACACCAAGAAAATTCAGGAGTAGATTTAAGATATTTTGACGAGCCTTCAGCTGGCCGAAAGCAATATTATATTCCCTATGTTATTGAGCCTTCTTGCGGTGTTGAGAGAATAATGTTTGCTCTTTTATGCGACGCTTATCAAGAAATAAAAGGGGGTAGAACAGAAACCACCAAAGCAGCCAAAGAGGTTGAAATTTTGTTAAAATTAGACAAAAAACTTGCTCCGATTAAAGTCGCTGTTTTGCCTTTGGTTAAAAACAAACCGGAATTAGTAAAAAAAGCCAAAGAAGTTTTTGAGTTATTAAAACCTTACTTTATGTGCCAATATGATGAAGTTGGCTCTATCGGCAGAAGATACCGCCGTCAAGATGAAACAGGCACCGTTTTTTGTCTCACACTGGATTTTGAAAGCTTGGAACAAAACGATTTAACTATCCGCTATCGTGACACAATGAAACAAGAAAGAGTAAAAATTAAAGATTTAATTAAAGTTTTAAAAGAAAAATTAGAAAACTAAACTTTACGAGAATAATCCAGTCAAAATCAAGTCGCGCCGCCCTTCGGACGGCGTTTTGCGTTATTAAAAAATTTAACGTATAATGGGAAAAGTAATATGTTTAAAAAAATCACTCTTCGAAATGGTTTAAGGATTATTACTGTTCCTCAAAAAAACACTCAAACGGTGACAGTTTTAGTATTGGTGGGGACTGGTTCAAAATATGAAACCAAAAATATTAACGGCATCTCTCATTTTATAGAACATTTATTTTTTAAGGGAACAAAAAAAAGGCCCAATTCTTTGGCGGTTGCCGAACCCTTAGATAAAATCGGCGGAATTTATAATGCCTTTACTGGCGAAGAATATACTGGGTACTTTGCCAAGGTTGAAAACTCTCAGATAGAGTTGGCTTTAGATTGGGTTTCTGATATCTATTTAAATTCCCTACTGCCTAAAAAAGAAATAGAAAAAGAAAGGGGAGTGATAATTGAAGAAATAAATATGTATTTGGATACGCCAATGATTTACATTGGGGAACTCTGGAAGAAATTGCTTTACGGAGATCAGCCGGCTGGGTGGGAGATAATTGGAACCAAAGAAAATGTAAATAAAGTTAAAAGAATTGAGCTTTTAAATTATATGAAATCTCAGTATACGGCTTTAAATACAATAATTTGCGTGGCTGGAAAAATAATACCATCTCAAGCAATAAATAAAATTAAAAAATATTTCTTTAAAATTAAAAAGACACAATTTAAATCTAAAGCTCCAGTCATTGAAAGACAAGCTCAGCCCAGGATTCTTATTTTTCCAAAGCAGACCGACCAAACTCACCTCGCCCTCGGGGTCAGAGCCTATAATCTTTTTCATCCACAAAGATATGCCTTAGAGCTTTTGGGTGTAATTCTTGGCGGGATGATGAGTTCGAGATTATTTGAAGAAATCAGAGCAAAATTAGGAATTGCCTATTATATTACAACGACTGCTGAAAACAATCCCGATACGGGCTATTTGGTAACCTTTGCCGGAATAGATAATAAAAATATAGAGAAAGCCATTTTAACTATTCTGAAAGAATATAAAAAAATTTCTCAAAGAGAAATTCCACTCAAGGAACTTAAAAAAGCTAAAGATAATGTAAAAGGGAAAATGGCTTTAGAGTTGGAATCTTCAGACGCCCAAGCTTCGTTTTACGCCGGTCAAGAGCTTTTGGAAAAAAAGATATTAATTCCGGAAGAAATTTTTGCTAAAATTGATAAAGTAACCACAAGTGACATTCAAAAAGTGGCAAAAGACATTTTTAGGCCAGAAAAGTTAAATCTGGCTTTAATCGGTCCATTTAAAGATAAAGAAAAACT
>PETY01000010.1:0-2335 GCA_002780915.1 Candidatus Nealsonbacteria bacterium CG02_land_8_20_14_3_00_34_20
ACTATTTTATAACATTTCGCTTTTGGCGAAATGGTTGTAAAATTTCTACTACGGGGCTTGATTCGCTAATGTATGAATAACATACAATCTTGAATTATGAACTTAAAATCAACAAAAAATCAGACCAAAAAGGAAATTGAGAAAGCTAAGAGCTTGAGTGATTTGGATAATATTTTTAAAAAATACCTTGGCAAGAAAGGATTATTAAGGACCGAATTTTTAAAAATTAAAAAACTTTCCAAGAAAGAAAAGATTAGGATTGGCAAAGAACTTAATACCTTAAGAGTTTTTCTTCAAAAAGAAATTGCTAAAAAAGCCAAAGAGTTTCGAAGAAAAGAGCTTAGTAAACAAGAAAAAGAGGAAGAGTTTGATATTACTCTCCCTGGCAAGAAAATAGAATTTGGTCATTTGCACCCTTTAACTTTAGTTCAAAGAGAAATTGCTGGAATTTTCCAGTCAATGGGGTTTGAAGTGGTTGAAGGTCCAGAAATTGAGACTGAATGGTATAATTTTGACGCTCTGAATATTCCCGAGGACCATCCGGCAAGAGTTGCCTTATCTCTTGGAAAAACCTTTTATTTAAAAGGAGGAGGATTAATGAGAACTCATACTTCCTGCGCCCAAATTCATTATATGGAGAAGAATAATCCACCCCTGCGAATTATTGTTCCTGGAAAGGTTTTTCGAGCTGAAGCCACTGATGCCTCTCATGAGACAAATTTTTATCAGATTGAAGGTTTAATGGTTGGAAGAGATGTATCTGCAGCCAATTTTAAAGCAGTTATCCAAAAATTTTTAGAGGAGTTCTTCAAAACATCGATTAAGATTAAATTACGCCCAAGTTATTTTCCTTTTACTGAACCTAGTTTCGAGCTGGATATGAAATGCACTGTTTGTGCTGGGAAAGGGTGTTCGGCTTGTAAATATTCTGGCTGGATAGAATTATTAGGAGCTGGAATGGTTCATCCAAATGTTTTAAAAAATGGAGGATTAAATCCCAAAAACTGGCAAGGATTCGCCTTTGGCATGTCTTTAGATAGATTGACTATGATGAAATATAAAATAAATGATATTCGTTTATTCCATAGTGGAGATTTAAGGTTTTTAAAACAATTTTAATATGGTTTTTTCTTACAATTGGTTACAATCTTTTTTTAAAAAGAAACTCCCGAACCCAAAAAAATTGGCAGAGATTTTAACTATGCATTTTATGGAAGTGGAAGAAGTAGAGAAAGAAGGAAAGGATTGGGTTTTAGATATAGATATTTTGCCCAGTCGTGGAGGAGATTGTTTTTCTCATTTAGGAGTCGCCAGAGAATGCCAAGCTCTTACCAATTCGAAACTTAAAATTCAAGATTCGAAATTAGTAGAGGCTCAAGAATTAAAAACAAAAGATTTAATTAAGATAGAAATTAAAAATAAAGAGGATTGTCCTCGTTATACTGCTCGGGTTATCACTGACATTAGGGTTGGTCCTTCGCCAAAATGGCTCCAACAGAGACTTAAAATTTGTGGTTTGCAGCCAATAAATAACGTAGTTGATATTGCTAATTATATGATGTTAGAAACTGGTCAACCGCTTCACGCTTTCGATTTTGGAAAAATCGAAGGCGAAATTCCCAATTTCCCTGGACGCCAAAAGGCGGATTCCCCGGAGGGTTGCTTTCCAATTTCCAAAAAAAATCCAAATTCCTTGCTCGGACGGCAGGCAGGCAAATTCCAAATAAAGAAAATTATTATTAGAAGGGCAAAAAAAGAAGAAAAAATTACAACCTTAGATGAAAAAAAATATACCTTAGATGAAAAGATTATAGTGATAGCTGATACCAAGGACCCGGTGGCAATTGCAGGAACTAAAGGAGGTAAAAAAGCAGAAATTGACAGGAATACCAAGATAATTCTTTTAGAATCTGCCAATTTTAATTCCCATTTAATAAGCAGAGCTTCCAGGCAATTAAATTTAAAGACAGATGCTTCTTGGCGCTTTGAACATAACTTAGACCCAAATTTAACAGAAATGGCAATTAATCGAGCTGCTTATTTAATCCAGAAAATTGCTAATGGTAAGGTAGCAAGGGGTTTGGTTGACATTTACCCCAAAAAAACTTTAGCAAAAAGAGTTAGCTTAGATTTAAACTATATAAAGAGTCTTCTGGGAGTAGAAGTTTCCAAAAAACAAATTCTAACTATTTTAAAAAGTTTGGGTTTCAAAATTTTGGATTCTAATTTTAAAGTTCAAAATTCTAATTTCCGAGCGGAGCGAGGAAACAAGGTTCTGCGCGCAGCAGGTTCTAATTTCCGAGCGGAGCGAGGAAACAAGGTTCTGCGCGCAGCA
>PETY01000010.1:2349-15075 GCA_002780915.1 Candidatus Nealsonbacteria bacterium CG02_land_8_20_14_3_00_34_20
GCGCGCAGCAGGTTCTTATATTTTAGTGGAGATTCCTACTTTTCGGCAAGACATCTTACTTCAGGAAGATTTAATTGAAGAAATTGGTAGAACCTATGGTTTCCAGAAGATTAAGCCCATTTTGCCTTTAGCATTTTTAATCCCTTCCAAAAGAAATGAAGATATTTTTTGGCAAGATTTTACAAAAGATATTTTGAAAGAAGCTGGTTTTTCTGAAGTTTATAATTATTCATTCTTAGGGGAAAAGGAAAAAAGAATTTTTGGATTTAAAAAGGAATTAGAAGAGTTAAAAAACCCAGTTAGTATTGAGTTAGAGTACTTGAGGCCAAGTTTAATTCCCATTCTTTTGAGAAATGTTGCCGAAAATTTAAAATATTTTAAAGAAATTAAAATCTTTGAGTTGGGAAAAGTATTTCTAAAGTCAAAAATTACTAAAGAGAAAAGAATGTTAACGGGAGTTATGGCAGCTTGTTCTTTTTATGAAGCCAAAGGAATCATAGATTCATTTTTAAATAAACTAGGAATAAGTAATATTTGGTATGATGAATATGAACCCTCATATGAGGAAGGTAAATGGCCTATTTGGCACCCTAAAAAATGTGCTGAAATTAAGGTAGGTTTAAATGAGTTAGGTTTTTTAGGAGAGATTTCTCCAAGAATTCTCTTAGAATTAAAAATTCTTCAAAAAGTCATTGCTTTTGATTTCGATTTTGAGAAATTACAAAAAGAGTGTTCAGAGGAACATGAGTACCAACCGATTTCTCGTTACCCGGCAGCAGTTAGAGATGTCGCAGTCTTGGTACCAGGATTTACTAAAGTAGAAGAAGTTTTGAATCGAATCAATAGCGCCGGAGGGAAACTAATTAGAGATGTTGATCTCTTTGACTTTTACGAAGGCAAGGAGGTTCCTCAAGGGAAGAGAAATTTAGCCTTTCATATAATTTTTCAAGCAGAAGATAGAACCCTGACTACCAGAGAGATCGATGAAATCCAGCAGAAAATAATAAAAAATTTAGAAGAAGACCCGGAATGGAAAGTCCGAAGGTAAAATCTTGATTAAATATGACCCCTAAAAAAACTCAAAAAAATAAACATAGTTACGAAGCTAAAGATATTTACATCCTTGAAGGGTTGGAGCCGGTTCGTAAAAGGCCGGCAATGTATATTGGTTCAACGGGTTTAGATGGGCTTCATCATTTAATTTTTGAAGTTATTGACAATTCAATCGATGAAGCAATAATGGGCTATTGCAATAAAATAGAAGTAATTCTGCATCAGGGAGACAGGGTTGAGGTGAGAGATAATGGAAGAGGTATTCCAGTAGAGATTCATCCACAGACAAAAAAATCAGCGCTGGAAACAGTAATGACCACCCTTCACGCTGGTGCAAAATTTGGTGGGAAAACTTACCAGGTAGCTGGTGGTTTACATGGCGTAGGAGTTTCTGTGGTTTGCGCCCTATCTTCTTGGATGAGAGCTGAGGTTTCCAGGAATGGAACTAAATTTTCTCAGGAATATTCTTATGGGAAACCAAAAACAAAAGTAAAGAAAATTGGGAAATGTAAAGAGAGTGGTACGGTTGTAATTTTTGAGCCAGATAAGGATATTTTCAAAGAAATAAAGTTTAGCAGGAAAAAAATATTAGACCACCTTAGACAGCAGGCTTATTTAACAAAAGGGACCAAAATTAATTTTTATGACAAAAGTAAAAAAGAGGAAACTTTTGAGTACCATTTCTATTTTGAAGGAGGAATTGCCCCTTATCTTAAATATCTTATTAAAAACTCTACCCTTTTGCATCCCAATGTTTTTTATGCTTGTGGTGAAAAAAATGGAATTTTAGTTGAAGTAGCTCTTTGCTACACTGATGAGTACGAATGCTATGAGGAAAGTTTTGCCAATAATATTTATACCTCGGATGGAGGAACCCATTTAACAGGATTCAGGGCAGCCTTAACTAGAGTAATCAATGATTATGCCAAAAGAGAGGGTTTTCTTAAGGGGACAGAGCAAAATCTTTCAGGAGAAGATACTCGAGAAGGTTTAACAGCAGTAATTTCAGTTAAAATTAAAGAGCCTCAATTTGAGGGGCAGACTAAAACAAAAATAGGCAATCCTGAAGCAAGAACTGCTACCGAAGGCAGTGTTTCCGAAGCCTTATCCGATTTTTTTGAGAGATTTCCTCAGGATGCCAAAACTATTGTTGAAAAATGCGTTTTATCTGCTAAAGCTAGAAGGGCAGCAAAAGCAGCCAAAGAAACAGTTTTGAGAAAAGGAATATTGGAAGGCTTGAGTTTACCTGGAAAGTTATCTGATTGTAGTTCTAAAAATCCTGGAGAATCAGAACTTTATATTGTGGAGGGAGAATCAGCTGGAGGATCGAGTCGCCAAGCCAGGGATAGGAGATTCCAAGCTATCTTACCGCTCAGAGGGAAAATTCTGAATGTAGAGAGGGTTCGTTTAGATAAAGCTTTGGCTTCCAAAGAAGTTAAATCTTTAATTATTGCTTTAGGGACCGCTATCGCTGAAGATTTCAATTTGGATAAGTTGAGGTATCACAGAATAATCTTAATGGCGGACGCGGACTCCGATGGTAATCATATCAAAACTTTGCTTTTAACTCTTTTTTATCGTTACTTTAAACCAATTATTGAAAAAGGATGCCTCTATATTGCTCAGCCGCCTCTCTATAAGATTCAAACCGGAAAACAGATAGAATACGCTTATGCCGAAGAAGGCAAAACAAAAATTCTAAACTCTATAAAAAAAACTAATACTTCTGTACAGAGATATAAGGGCTTAGGAGAGATGAACCCGGAGCAGCTTTGGGAAACAACTATGAGCCCCCAAAATCGAATTTTACTTAAGATTAACATTGAAGATGCTAAAGAAGCTGACAACATTTTTGATACTTTAATGGGTAAAGAGGTTTTGCCTAGGAAAAAGTTTATCCAGCTTTATGCTAAAAAAGTTAGAAACTTAGATATATAAGGTATCAAATTGACATTTCGCCTTCTCTTTGTTAACTTTAAAATATGGATTTAGGAAATATTTTTAGGAAAATTTCTACTTTTTTCAAAGAAGTTAGAACAGAAATGAAAAAGGTTAATTGGCCTACCCGCCAAGAACTTTTAAGATACACCTTAATTGTTATTGGGGCTTCGGTAATAGTGGCAGCCTTTTTAGGCGCTTTAGATTATCTATTTATTAATGTACTCCAAAAATTTATATTTTAATTTACCACTAAAATAGTAAATACCAGAGAGGCTTGGTTAGAAATAAATATGCCTAAACAACAAATTTCCAAAGAAAAAAGATGGTATGTTCTGCACACTTATTCCGGATACGAAGACGCAGTAGCCAGCAGCTTAAAGCAGAGAATTGAATCTTTTGGCATGGAAGACAAAATTTTTAATGTTCTAGTGCCAAAAGAAAAAAAGATAAAAATCAAGAATGGTAAAAGAAAAGCAGTAGAAGAAAAAATTTATCCTGGTTATATTTTAATAGAAATGAATGTTACCGATGATTCTTGGTATGTAGTGAGAAATACTCCTAATGTGACTGGTTTTGTCGGGGCAGGAACCGTCCCTGTTCCAATTTCAGATGAGGAGATAAAGGAACTAAAAAAAAGAGTGGGGCAGGAGGTTCCTAAGTATAAAATGGATTTTAAGATTGGAGATTCGGTAAAGGTGATAGATGGTCCTTTTAAGGATTTTGATGGCAAGGTCTCAGAAATTGACAAAGAAAGAGGAAAAGTAAAAATACTGATTAATATGTTTGGCAGAGACACACCAATGGAACTGGATTCATTACAAATTAAGAAATTATGAACCCCGTTAGAAGTCTTGGGCAGAAAAAAATTATAAAAATTTTTTTCTGCTTTGAGATAACGGGGTATAATTAAAAAACTATGGTCTGCCTGAAATTAACTGTTTGTTATATAATGACAGACTTCTAACGGGGTGAAAAAAGTTAAAGCAATTATAAAACTTCAAATTAAAGCTGCTCAGGCAACACCAGCTCCGCCCGTAGGGCCAGCTTTAGCTCAATATGGAATAAATATCGCTGAGTTCTGCCAAAAATTCAACGAGAAGACCTCAGAAAAAAAAGGTTGGACTTTACCAGTGGAAATTACAGTTTATGAAAATAGAAGTTATGATTTTAAAATGAAAGAACCATTAGTTTCTGAGCTTCTCAAGAAAATGGCTGGAATAGAGAAGGGTTCTGGTCAGCCTAATAAAAAAAAGGTAGCTAAAATCACCAAAGAACAGCTTAAGAAAATTGCCCAGCAAAAACTCTCAGATTTAAATACAGATGATACGGAAAAAGCAATGAAAATTATTGAGGGCACAGCCAGAAATATGGGAATTGAGATAGCCGAGTGAGAAATAATCGCGGCAGAAATATTAAAATAGGATAAAAATTACTCCGTTTATTTTAAGAAAAATGCACAGAAAAAAGATCATTCTCGCTATTCTTATTGTTATTCTCGGAGTAATTTTTCGCATTTTTTTAGTAGAGATTATTAACATTCCAAATTTTGAAGCGGTAACTGCTTTATCTCTGCTCTCTGGCTCATTTTTCGGCGGAATCTATACGGCCATAATTCCTCTTTCAATAATATTTGTTTCTGATTTTCATTTTGGTAATACCTCAATTTATTTTTTTACCTGGTCAGCTTTTATTTTAATTGGAATTTTAGGCACCCTTATTAAAGCAAATTCCAGCTATTATATCTTTAAGATTACCGGAATGGGGTTTTTATCAACCCTGTTTTTTTATCTTTGGACTAATTTTGGTTGGTGGTTAACTTTTGGAATGTACGAAATGACCGTTGGGGGACTAATGCAATGCTATATTGCCGCTTTGCCGTTTTTGAAAAATCAAATATTTTCGGTTCTGATTTTCGTTCCCAGTTTCGCTATTCTGCTTTCTTTTGCTTTTAGTAAAATAAAAGTTCCCCAAAAAGACATAAAAATTAAATTGGCTAAAGAAGAAATGAGGTCATGATTAAATCCTCGCAAAAAATTATTTTAGATTATCAAAAATTAGTCAAAGCAATTAAAGCTCATAAAGTTCTCAATAAAAAAATTGTTTGCACCATTGGGTCATGGGATGTATTGCACATTGGTCATCTCCGTTATTTAAAAAAAGCAAAAGAATTGGGCGATATTTTAGTGGTCGGGGTTGACAGCGATAAAACCATAAAGACTTATAAACATACTTCCCTAGGACCGATAATTCCTCAGGATGAAAGAATAGAAATGCTTTCTTATCAAAGCTTTGTTGACTATATAACTTTGATAAATGACGTTGATAAAAAAGGACGGTGGAAGATGGGATTAATAAAGTCAATAAAGCCCAATATTTTTGTCGCCACTACCGGAGAGAGCTATCCAATAGAGCAGAGAAAGGAAATTGCTAAATTCTGCGGTCAGTTAAAAATCCTACCGCGCCAGGCAAGAAACACCTCAACAACTAAAATTATAGAAAGGACATTTAAGAAACATTTAAAGTATATTTTAAGTAACACCAAATTATGAAGGTTAGTAAAAAAGTAGTGAACTTGAAGTATGCTAAATCAAAAGAATACAGGAAGGTTCTAAAGATTATTGAGAAAACGGAAAGATGTCCTTTCTGTAAAGAAAACTTTAAATACCACAAAAAGCCAATTTTTAAAAAAGAAAAAGGATGGTTTATAACGGACAACAGTTGGCCCTACAAAAATACTCAATACCATTTTTTAATTATCCCCAAAAAACACAAAGAAAATTTTATTCAATTGAGTTCTTCGGATTTTAAATCTGTTTTTAAATTAACAAATTGGGCAATCAGAAGATATAAAATAAAAGGCGGGGCGCTTAATCTAAGATTTGGTAACCCGCTTTATACCGGTTCAACGGTTTACCATCTTCATTTTCATTTGATTGTTCCTCGAGTTAATAAAAAAACTGAAAAAGCCAAGGTGGTTTATTTTCCCATTGGTTAATTTTGGTGAAATGGCAAATTTTTTGAATAAAAAAATCTTGGTTATTGGAGAATTTCCGGTTATTCACAAAGGATATATTGACTTTTTTAACAAAATCTTAAAAAAAAACAAATCAGCCAGTTTTTATTTTGGTTTTTTAAATGGAAAAATCGCCAAAAAAATAATGAAACTTGAGCCGGATATTAGAAAGATTCCTATTCCCGAGGTCAAAAAAGTAATTGCCGTCTATTTTCCGGTAAAGAAATTTTTTCTATTTAATAAAAACAACTACTCGGAATTAATAAAAAATGTTGGTCCAAAAAAAATTGTTATCCTCAAGGGAGAAAAAAGTGAAAATTTTGCTGCTGATTATTTAAAAAAATATCAAAAAATTATCCAATATTACGATATTAGATTAAGATGGCCATCAAAGAAAGTTGCTGAATTCAAAAAAGAAAAAACTCACCTTTTAAAGAGAGAATTAAATCAATATAAAAAATTTATGAAAGAAGCATTTAAAGAGGCAGAAAATTCTAAATGTTGGTGGCGTCAAGTAGGAGCGGTTTTGGTGAAAAAAAGAAAAATTATTTTAAGGTCTTTTAATGAAATGATGCCATTTGATGACGAGTGTTATAAAATAGGATGTATTCGTGATGAAATCCCTCCAGGTAAATTTCCAGAAATTTGTAGCGCCGCTCACGCTGAAGCTACCATTATTGCTACTGCTGCTCAAAAAGGCATTTCTTTAAAAGATACAACAATATATGTGACTCATTTTCCTTGTCCGGCTTGTGCCAAATTGATTGCTATATCTGGAATTAGAAAATTAGTTTATTCTAGGGGCTCGGCTGTTTTCGATAGTCAAAGGGTAATGGAAGGCAGGGGACTTGAAATGATAAAAATCTAAAATAAAAAAATATGGAAAATGAAAAATGGCCGAGGTATTTTAAAGATAATCTGGTTTTAGGCAACCTAAAGAGTGAGGTCGTTCTTGTAACTCTCTGGACACCGGTTAAAAAGATTATCGAAAAAATAGATAAAAACCTGTTTTGTTTGGCCGGGCAACTTTATTCAAAAGACGGGATAAATTATATTATTAGGAATTTTTTATCTCACCCAACAATTTACCATTTAGTTGTCTGCGGCCAAGACCTATCCGGAAGCGGCAGGGCTTTAGTTGATTTTTTTAAAAAAGGAATTGACCAAGATTATAATATTATTGATAATTCTTTTGCTTCAATTCATAAAGAAATACCAAAGGAATCTTTAGAAATTCTTCGTCAAAATGTTAAAATAATGGACTTAATCGGAATCAGAGAACCTAAAAAAATAACTGAAGCTTTAAAAGCTTGCCAATCAATTAGAAAACCATTTGCCACAGCTCAAATTTTTCCTGACCACAAAGAAGAGAAAATTTCGATTTTCCCCTCCGAGCAGTCGGTTTTTAAAATAAAAGATGAGTATATCGGACCTGCCTGGCTTAGATTATTAAAGATAATTTTAAAATTCGGAATTATCAATAAAAGTCGTTATGGAAACGAAGTTAGGGAGCTTTTTAACATTGTCGCCGTTATTACTGACGAAAATCCTCTTAAACCAAAAATTTTTCCTTTTTTTCAAGTGGATAAAAAAGATATAGAAAAATATCAAAAAAACATAATGAAGGGCGGTAAAGGAGATGAAATATACACTTACGGAGAGAGACTTTGGGGATATAAAGGGATAAACCAAATTGAGGAGGTAATTTTACCATATCTAAAGAAAGACCAAAATGATAGAGCTGCCCTAGGTATAACATTTGATATGACTTATGATCATACAGCTCCTCATTCTCCCTGCCTTTGTCTTTTACAGGCGACGACTTTCAAAGATAAAATAAATTTAACCGCCTATTTCAGAAGTCATGCCATATTTTCTGGTTGGGTTTTAAACGCCTTCGGTCTCCGTCGGCTTCAGTATTATATAGCTCAGAAGTTATCAAAAGAAGTGGGGTTTTTGACGATTTTTTCAAATTGCGCTCATATTTACGATAATGAGTGGAAAACTGCTCAAAAAATAGTTGAAAAATATAGTCTCCAGCAATTTAATTATCCCTTAGACCCTCGAGGATATCTCGTTATCACTGCCGAGGAAAACAAAATAGCAGTAAAACACTATTCTCCCCAAGGTCAGTTTTTACAGGAGTTTTTTCAAGACGGTCTGACGGAAAAAGCGGCCATTAAAATGTATCACAAATTAATTTTATCCGAAGTCGTTTCTGAAATCTCCCATGCCTTCGACCTGGGCGCTGAGCTTCAAAAAGCAGAGATTGCCATAAAGAATAATTTAAAATATACTCAAGACAGAGAATTAATTTTATGAAAGAAACTTTTGGAAAATTTATTGTTTTTGAGGGAATAGATGGAGCCGGGGTTGAAACCCAAGGAAAGCTATTGTGTAATTATTTAAGAAAACAAAAAAGATCTGTTGAAAGATTATATTATCCGGACTATGAAGGACCGATAGGAAGATTAATTCATCAATATCTCCATAAACAATATGAATTTTCGGTCGATGTTCAGTTTCTCCTTTACTTTGCTGATTTTATTAAAAACAGAGAGAAAATAAATCAATGGAGGAAGAAGGGTAAAATTGTGATTTGTGATAGATTTTTTAGTTCAACTCTTGCTTATCAGGGTCTGCGAGGTTTCCCAATAAAAAAAGCATTAGAATTAGCTCGAACATTCAAACTTCCAAGGCCAGATTTGATAATCTATTTAAGAGTTTCGCCAGAAGTTTCAATGAGCAGAAAATATAAAGAAAAAAAAGACCTTGATAGAAACGAAGCAGATAAAAAATTTTTGAAAAAAGTTGGGGACTCTTACGAAAAACTAATTAAAGGCAGAATTTTCTCAAAGTGGGCAGTAATCAATGGCGAAAGGTCAATTGAAAAAGTTTTGAAAGATATTAAAAAGATAGTTAAACCAAAATTATGAAAAAAATAAAAGACATTGCTAAAATAATTGACCACACTAACATTAGAAAGGATGCTACGGAAAAGGAGATTAAAAAAACTTGCCAGGAAGCCAAAATTTATGGTTTTAGAAGCGTTTGTGTAAATCCGGAATGGGTGAAATTGGTAAAGAAAGAACTAAAAGGTACAAACATAAAAATTGTTTGTCTGATTGACCCGCCGATAGGGGATAGTCCTCATAAAAAAAGGATTGAATCCTCTTACAAAGCAAAAAGAGATGGAGTAAATGAGTTAGATGTGGTAATTTCAATTCCTGATGTAAAACATGAAAGATGGGAAAGAATTTTAAAAGATTTAAAGGAAATTTGTCAGATTTTACCAACAAAAGTAATTATCGGTTCGGGTTATTTAACTGATGAAGAAATCAAAAAAGCATCCCAAATTGTAAAAGAAGCCGGTGCAATTTGTGTAAAAACGGCTACCGAGAAAGACCCTTTGGAACATCGGGAATTGAAAGAAAAATTTTACCATCTAAAATTGATGAGAGAAGGGGCTCCCGGACTTCTCATTAAAGCCGCCGGCGGAATCAGAACAATTTCTGATGCCGAAGAAGCAATAAAAGCCGGCGCCGACATCATCGGCACCAGCTCAGGAGTGGAAATTCTAAAGAAATCTAAAAAAAGATGATGTAATACATTTTTTACGATCGTAGAAATTGTGTGATAGAATTATAACGAAGTCTGATTTCGTTATATTAATATTTTTATGAAATATCAACCAATTCTGGGCCTCGAGGCGCATGTGGAACTTAAGACTAAAAGTAAAATGTTTTGTAGTTGCGCTAATGATCCTAACGAACGACACCCTAACATGTTAATCTGCCCGATATGTACTGCGCAACCGGGAAGTCTTCCAGTGATAAATAAAGAAGCAGTAAGAAAAACAATAAAAACAGGTCTGGCTCTAAATTGTCAAATTCCTGAATATTCTAAATTTGATAGAAAGAACTATTTTTATCCTGATTTACCAAAAGGTTATCAAATATCTCAACTGTATCAACCTTTCTGTAAAAAAGGATTTTTGGAAATAGACGGAAGAAAAATTAGAATAAGAGAAATCCATTTAGAAGAGGATACTGGCAGATTAGTTCACCCCGAAGGCGCAGACTATTCCTTGGTTGACTTCAACCGGGCAGGTATTCCTTTAATGGAATTAGTTACTGAGCCTGATATAACTTCAGCCAGAGAGGCCAGGAAATTTGCTGAAGAATTACAATTGATTTTAAGATATTTGGAAGTTTCTGACGCTGATATGGAAAAAGGACAAATGAGGGTGGAAGTGAATGTTTCCCTTACTAAAGAAAAGGGGAAATTGGGTACAAAAGTAGAAATTAAAAATTTAAATTCGTTTAAGGCGGTAGAAAGAGCGACTAATTACGAAGCTCAAAGACAAAATAAATTATTAGATAAAGGAGAAAAAATTATTCAGGAGACACGAGGATGGGATGATGCCAGAGGGATAACTGTCAGTCAAAGAGAAAAAGAAGAAGCCCATGATTATAGATATTTTCCTGAGCCGGATTTACCGCCACTTCATCATTCAAAAAAAATTATTGAAGAGATTAAAGCAGAAATCCCTGAATTGCCCGCCCAAAAAAGAGAAAGATTTAAAAGAGAATATAATTTAGATGAAAAATCTATTGAAATTTTTGTTCAAAACAAAGATTTAGGCGAGTATTTTGAGAAAATTGTAAGCGAGTTTGAAGCAAGGCTTAAAAAAGAAAAACTTTTTAAACTGATTAAACTGGCAACTAACTATTTAATAACAGACCTTTTAGGATTATTTAAAGGGGAGCAATTTTCTGAGAAAAGATGCAAAATTGATCCAGAAAACTTTGCCGAGTTTATTAGTCTCATTGAGGAAGGAAAAATTTCAAGTAAGATTGCTAAAACTATTTTACAGGAAATGTTTTCTACAGGAGTTGATACTTCCCATATTATTAAAGAAAAACAGTTGATTCAAATTACCGATAGGATAGAGATTGAAAAAATTATCAAAGAAGTAATTTCAAAAAATCAAAGAGCGATAGAGGATTTTAAAAAGGGGAAAGAAAATGCTTTTCAATTTTTAATTGGCCAAGTTATGGCAATCTCCAAAGGGAAGGCTGATCCTCAAGTAGTAAAAAGCGTTTTGAAAAAGAAACTTTTAACCTCTTGACAATTTTTTAAAAAGGTGCTATCTTATAAATAGACAAAATCATAGATTCGTTATTTCTATTCGTTTCTAAGGATTAAGTCAAAGGTCGTATTATAAACCTTTATAAATCTTAATCCAGATTGCAAAAAGAATGGTAGTAGGAGTAGCGGATCCTTTGTCAGTTCTTTTAAAATCTGGATGGGATTGTCTTAAAAAATTTATGTTAAATTCAGGATATTTCGCTTTAGCTTGTTATGAGGGAAAATTTCCATTAGTTTATGTTCCCAATGCGCAGAATGCAGAAGAGGCTAAAAATAAAGTTCAAGATAAGATTGGAAAGGCATTAAGCATGAATCCCAAAAGAGATTCTAACGCGCCCGTTCTATTTGTAGTATATTCATTTGAAAAAAATGAATTAGAAATTTCTTTTGAGAAGAATGGCCAGACCAAGAAGATAAAAAATATAGATGAGGTTGATCCAACATTACGAAGGGGATATATCCAGGGATTAATGAAATCAATAAAAATTCTGAGAGAATCAATAAGTAGAGAGAATTTCGAGATTCTTCTTGAATACGCAGGGATTAAAACAAAAATCCAATCAGAGAATAAAAAAGCTCGTAGAGCTTTTGCTGACTATCTGGAAATTTCTGAAGCTCAACTTGAGGAAATTTTTTCCTAAGAAAACATAAAATGAGTTCTTAATTTGCCGCTAACAATTAAGGACTCTTTTATTTTTCTAAAAATTTATTTATTAATTTCTTAGCCCATTGGTAAGAATAATGGGTGCTAAACGGTATCCATTTGATTCTTTTGTCTCGTTTGAACCAGGTTATTTGTCGTTTAGCAAATTGGATAGTATGCCTTATAATTTCTTGTTTTATTTCCTCCTTTTCATTTTTTGTAGAGAACCATTCTTGATAACCGATAGTTTGCATCGACGGGATTTTCCAGCCATATTTTTGAGTCAAGTTTTCTACTTCTCTTTCTAAGCCCAATAGAAACATTCTCTTTACTCTTTTTTCTATTCTTTTTTTTAATTCTTCCTTCTTTGACTTTATTCCAATTTGTAAGACTTCAAAGAGAGGCCTCTCTTTTTTTCTTTTTTCCCAAAAAGACCCTCCTGTTGCTTTACAGACCTCAATAGCCCGAATCAGCCTTCTTTTGTTTTCTTTTTCAATAAATTTTGTCCCTTTTGAATCTAATTTTTCATAGATTTTAAAAAGCTCTGGAGCTGATTTTTCCTCTAATTCTTTTCTTAACTCTTTTTGAGATGGGACTTTTGGAAAATTAACATTATCAACTACGGCTTGGATATAAAGCCCGGTCCCTCCGACTAAAAATGGCAGTTTTCCTCTTTTTTGAATATCTTTTATTTTTTTAATAGCTAATTTTTTATAGATTGCCACATTGAATTCTTCATTAGGGTAGACAACATCAATTAAATGATGGGGAATTCCTTGAATTATGTTTTGCGTCTGTTTCGCATTTTTGTTTCGCGTCTGTTTCGCGGACACTGTTTTAGCGGTACCAATATCCATTCCTTTATAAACCTGCCTTGAATCAGCGGAGACAATTTCGCCATTAAGTTTTTTAGCCAGTTTTATAG
>PETY01000004.1 GCA_002780915.1 Candidatus Nealsonbacteria bacterium CG02_land_8_20_14_3_00_34_20
AATCTTGAATTCAGCGCTTCTTAGACGATTAATTAATATGAACAACAATAATAATATCTTTCAAATAGAAATTGATTCTAAAATTTTAGAAGTCAATACTCGAAATTTAACCGAAAATGCTAATGGTTCTGCATTTATTCAATATGGTGGCACCTCTATCCTGGCTACCTGTGTGATGGCAGAAAACAAACGGGAGGAAATTGATTTCTTCCCTTTAACAGTTGATTATGAAGAGAAATATTACGCTGCCGGGAAAATTTTGGGTTCAAGATTTTTAAGAAGAGAGGCTAGGCCAAGCGATGAAGCAATTTTAATCTCCAGATTAATTGATAGAGCAATTAGACCCCTTTTCCCAAAATCCTTTAAAAATGATGTCCAGGTCATAGTTACTTGCCTTTCCTGGGATGGAGAAAACGACCCTGCTACTTTGGGACTTTTAGCAGCTTCCTTTTCCCTGCTTATTTCTGATATTCCCTGGAATGGTCCAATTGCCGCAGTAAGAATTGGAAAAACAGAAAAGCCGGTAGTTTTCCCGAATTACAAGGTTCGAGAAGAAGGACTATATGATTTAGTAGTGACCGGAATTCAAGAACAAGAAGATTTACTAATTAATATGCTCGAAGGAGAAGCAAAAGAGGTGGAAGAGCAAGAAATTCTAGAAGCAGTTGATTTTGCTAAGATTTATTTAAAAAAATTAATTAGTTTCCAAAAGGAAATTGCCCAAAAAATTGGCAAAGAAAAAATAGTTGTCCAAAAACCAAAGAAAGACCTTGAATTAGAAAAAGAGATTAAAAGTTTTTTAGGAGACGGAGTAGAAAAACTACTCAGCAGTTCAGAGAATAAGGAAACTTCAAACTCCTCCCAAAATGATTATCAGTTCACCGATTTAAAAAATAATTTAAGAGAATTTTTAAAGCAATACGATAATCCCCGAAAGATAATTTATGGTTTGGATTTTTTAGAAAAGGAATTTGAAAAAACGCTTCATCACAATATTATAGAAAAAGAAGAGCGACCCGATGGAAGAAAAATAGACCAAATTAGAGAAATTTCTTCTGATGTAGGACTTTTGCCTCGAATCCATGGTTCTGGCCTTTTTTGCCGAGGAAAAACAAAATCTCTTTCAATTTTAACCTTAGGAGCGCCAGGAGACCAGAGACTATTGGAAGGAATGGAGATTAGAGGAAAAAAACATTTTATGCATCATTATAATTTCCCCCCTTATTGCTCAGGAGAAGTCAAACCATTAAGAGGCCCTGGCCGAAGGGAAATAGGCCATGGAATGTTGGCTGAAAAAGCTCTATCTCCTATTATTCCCGATTTTGAGGAATTCTCCTATACCATCAGAATAGTTTCTGAAATTCTTTGTTCAAATGGTTCTACCTCCATGGCTGCGGTTTGCTCTTCTTGTTTAGCTCTAATGGATGCTGGAGTTCCTATAAAAAGACCAGCAGCTGGAATTGCTATGGGACTGATAATTGACCAACAACCAACAACTGACAACCAACGACTAAATTATAAGGTTTTAACCGATATTCAGGGGCCGGAAGACCATTATGGCGATATGGACTTCAAAATTGCCGGAACAAAATTAGGAATCTCTGCTCTTCAGATGGATGTTAAAATTAAAGGAATAACAGAAAAAATTTTAACGGAAACGATGCTCCAAGCAAAAAAAGCCAGAGAAGAAATCCTAAAAAAAATGGAGAAAACCATTTCAAAACCACGAGCTCAGCTTTCCCCTTTTGCCCCCAGAGTTTATACTCTTTTAATTAAACCAGAAAAAATCAGAGAGGTTATCGGCCCGGGAGGAAAAATAATTAATGAAATAATTGGAGAATGCGGAGTCTCAATTGACATTGAAGAAAACGGAAAAATTTTTATTACTGCTGAAAAAGACGAAGCAGCCAAAAAAGCGCTTGCCTGGATAAATAATATTACCAGGGAAATAAGAGAGGGAGAGATATTTCAGGGGAAAGTAAAAAGAATCCTTGATTTTGGGGCTTTTGTTGAGCTCTTTCCTGGGCAAGAGGGTCTGGTGCATATTTCCCAATTGGCTCCTTTCAGGGTAAGGAAGGTTGAAGATGTGGTTAAGGTAGGCGATATCATCCCGGTAAAAGTAATTTCCATTGACCAACAGGGAAGAATTAATTTATCATTAAAAGAGGCAAACCCCGTAGAGAAATTTCACACAACTAATAACTGACAACTTATTAATGGCCGAAGAAGAGTTAAGAATATTTATTCAAAGGGAAAAAATAAGGACAATGAAGAAAGACTTGAGAGCGTTGGGAGAAAAAGAAACTCAAAAGAAGAAGGAGGAAATTTTAGAAATAAGAGAAAAAAAGCCAGCTCCCTCAAGAGAAGAAATGCCTGAAGCTGAGAGAAAAAGAGCGGAAGAATTAGTAATGAAATTGGCCGAAATTAAAAAGAAGGAAGCAGAGAGAGGAGAAGGAGAAGAGGAAAAAATAAAATTAGAGAGAGAAAAAAAGTTAGCCGAAGAAAAAATAAAAGAAGAGGAAAAAGCTAAAGAAGAAGGGGAAAGAGTACACGAACAAGCTAAAAGAAAAGACGAGGAGGAAAGAGAAAGGAAATTTGCCGAAGAAAGAATATTAGCCGAAGAAAGAAGGGAAGAAGAGAAAAAGAAAGAAAAAATAATTATTGAAAGGGGAAGAAAAAAGGAGGAAAAAGAAAAAAATATCAAAGAACTTGAAGAAAGAGAGAAAGTTATTGAGAAAGAATTAGCTAAAGTTTCGGAAGAGAAAATACCATTAGATTTAAGAAAAGATGAAATTTTTCAGAAAATTGAGAAAATAAAAAAAGAGGATTTTGAGCCAATTTTAGAAGAGGAAAGAAAAATAGAAGAAACTAAAAGAAAAATAGAGGCCAAAGAAAAAGCGGCTACTATTTTCGAAGAGAAACAGAAAATAGAAAAAGAAAGGTGGAAAATTGAAGACCAAAGGCTTCAAATTGAAAATCAAAGATATACAGTAGAAGATAATATCAAAACCTTTGAGGTTCAATTAAGAGAGTGTGAAATAAATTATAAACAAATTGTGGAAAAAGAAAAAAAATTAATAAAAGAAGGGGAGGAAATAAAAAAACAAAGAAAATCAATTGAGCTCTTAAAAAAGAAAGAGAAATTAGAAAAGGAATTGGAAGACTCAGAAAAACAAACAGCTCTTTCAAGAGGTGAATTATCAACTATTTTAAGAGAGAAAGACAAAACAGAAGAAAACTTCAATAATACCTTAACAAAGGAAAGAGGGGTTGAAGAAGAAATTGCTAAGTTGGAAGAACAAGAGGCAGAAGCTAAGCTCCCTGACCAATTAAGAGAAATCGAATCAAAAAGGCGAGAACTTAGTTCTCAAAGAAGGGAAACAGAAAGACGAAAATGGGAATTAGAAGATAAAAAGAGGAAGATAGAAATAAAAGAAGCGGAGATTAAGGAAGAGTATCGAAAAATTTCTAAGAAAAATGAGAAATTAAGAGAAGAAATCAAAAATATTGAAACTTCTTTAAATGAATAATAGACCTTCCCTTTTTTTTAAAATTTTAATAAGAATAACAATCATAATAATTTTGGGAATGATTTTAGCTATTCTTTTATTTTTCTTAGATATAATCTAAATTATGAAAAAAAGTTTCATTGAACAAATGAAAGAAAAATTAGAAGAAAGAAAGAAATCTTTGGAGAAAGAGTTAAAAAGTTTTGCCCAAAAAAGTGAGGTTTCGCAAAAAGACTGGCAAACCCTTTATCCTCATTTTGATGGAGGGAATATAGAAGAAGAAGCAAATGAAGTAGAAGAGTATGAAAGCTTATTGCCTATTGAATATACTTTAGAATTAAGATTAAAAGATGTTAATTTGGCTTTAGAAAAAATTAACCTTTCGACAAAACTCGAGGTTAATACTGAGCGAAGTCAAAGTATTAAAAAGGATAAATACGGTATTTGTGAAAAATGCGGCAGGAAAATTTCAAAGGAAAGATTAAAAATTTTTCCTGAAGCAAGAACCTGTAGTAAATGTAAGTAGCATAAAAATGCCCTCTAAGGTTTTCTCAGCTGCTATTGTTGGGCTTGAGGCTGAAATTATAACAGTAGAAATAGATACCTCATACGGATTGAGGTATTTTAATATTGTTGGTCTACCAGATAAAGCTGTTCAAGAATCAAGGGAAAGAATTTCAGCTGCTATTAAAAGCGCAAGGCTAAAAAGCCCGGCTCAGCAAGCAATAAAGGTTTTAGTAAATTTAGCTCCGGCTGATTTAAAAAAAGAAGGAACCTTATATGATCTTCCTATTACCCTGGCCTATCTTTTAAATTCAGGACAAACAAAATTTGACCCTCAGAATAAAGTTTTTGTCGGGGAATTATCTCTGGAGGGAGAATTGCGGGCAGTAAAAGGAGTCCTGGTAATAGCTTTGAGGGCAAAACAGGAGGGACTAAAAGAAATCATTCTTCCAGAAATAAACGTTAAAGAGGCAGCAGTAGTAAAGGGAATAAAAGCAATAGGGTTGAAAAACCTTAAAGAAGTCATTGACTATCTTGAGGGCAGGTTAAAAATTCTTCCCTATAAGATAAAAGGAAATTTTCTCCAGAAAGATTTTAAAAACAGGGTGGACCTTTGCTGGGTTCAAGGTCAGGAATACGCTAAAAGGGCGCTAGAGGTTACAGCAGCAGGGGGCCACAATCTTTTAATGGAGGGTCCGCCGGGCGCAGGAAAAACTCTTTTGGCTAAATCGCTTATCTCTATTTTACCTTCTCTTTCTTTCCAGGAGGCGATGGAGGTTACTAAAATTTATAGTGTAGCCGGGTTACTTCCAAAGCAAGTTCCCCTTTTAAAAACCCGACCTTTCAGAGCCCCCCATCATACTTCCTCTGAAGTTTCCTTAATTGGCGGGGGGAATCCTCCCTATCCTGGAGAAATTACTTTGGCTCATAGGGGGATTTTATTTTTAGATGAATTCCCAGAATTCCACCGCGATGTTTTAGAAAGTTTAAGACAACCTTTAGAAGAGGGTGAAATTACTCTTTTACGCTCAAAGAACCGAGCAACTATGCCGGCTAAGTTTACTTTAGTGGGAGCGACCAATCCTTGCCCTTGCGGCTATTTCGGAGACCCGGAAAAAGAATGCACCTGCGCCCCCTCCCAGATTGCCAAATATAGAAGAAAGCTTTCTGGACCCTTAATGGACAGAATTGACCTTTTTATAAAGGTTCCCCAAATAAAATTTGAAAAATTAACTGCTCCCCAAAAGGAACCTGAAAGTAAAAAGATTAAAGAAAAAGTTGAAAAAGCAAGAGAAATCCAGGGAAAAAGATTTAAAACTGAGAAAGCTCAAAATATCTTAATAAATAGTGAAATGGAAATCCCCCAAATAGAAAAATACTGCCAAATTGACAGTAATTCAAAAGCTATTTTAAAAAAAATTGTTGATTTAAGGAAACTTTCTTCTCGGGGCTACCATAAAATCTTAAAAGTAGCCAGAACTATTGCTGATTTAGAAAACTCAGAAAAAATTTCAAGCTCCCACATTTGGGAAGCCCTGATGTATCGTCAGAGAGAGTGACTAAATGACTATGACAATAACTAATTATTATTAAATTTAGTATTATTTGAAATTCAAAACAGTTCCAACTGAATATTTAGCCAATGGATTAACGGCCCCTCTTGTTTCAAAATGTAAATGGCAGCCAGTTGCGCCAATAGTCCGACCAGTATTACCTATGTAGCCTAAAACTTGACCCTGAGAAATATTTTGACCGGTTGAAACTATAATTTTGGAAAGATGACCGTATAAAGTAACCACGCCATTGGGATGTAAAATTCTGATATATCCTCCATAAGGCCACTTATTATCAATTACCTGAATTTTCCCGCCGGCAGTGGCGAAAACAGGGGTGCCGCACTGGTTGGCTATATCTATAGCATTGTAAAAGTGAATACCTTGAGTAATTTTACCTTGGCAGGGAATAATAAAATAACTATTAGGTAGGGCTGTCTCTGAAGTTCCAGCTATAACTGGGGGAGTGGGAGAAGGCAACTTCCCTCCAGGTATCACCAAGATATCCTCTACAAAAATTTCACCTTCTTTGGATAGTTCATTAAAATCAATGATTTCTTTTTCTTCTGCCCTGTAAGTTTTGGCAATTTGGTTAATATTTTCTCCTGCTTTTACCATATGCATTATCCCGGAAACTGGTAAAATAACTAATTTTTGGCCTGATTTTAAAATACTGCTTTTTTGAAGGTCGTTTGCCCAAAGTAAAGTTTCCAAGGTTATTCCAAACTTTTTGGCAATATTAAAAAGGCTATCTCCTTCTTTGACGGTATATTGAATAATATCTCTTTCTTCTTTTTCTTCTTCAGGTCTAACCATTATTGTCCCTAAAACTTGGGGGCTAATAAAGACAGGAGAAGCAAAAAATTTTAGACTGGCATCTTTTATTAAAACCAAATCAGGCCCTGGTTGGACAGTAGGCCCGATATTGATAAAATTTAATTTATTTTCAGAAGCAGAGATTTTAGCAAAATAAGCGCTTGGACTTGAGGTTAAATAGTTATAAGATATAATTGAAACCAAAAAAATCAGAAAGGCAAAAAGAAAACAAAAAACCTTCCGCCTATTTTGACTGTGAAGGTGTTGGCTAAATGACTTCTTCCAGCTTAAAATCCTTTCTAAGGATAAAATTTTGGAGTATTTAGAAATATTATGGTTTAGAAAATCTTATTCTTACATTTAGCTTAAATCTTTAACTAAAAATGTCAAGCAGTTTTTCCACAATCAAATCTCTTAAAGAAATTTTGAAAAAACATCAGAGTTTTCCTTTAAAATATTTAGGCCAAAGTTTTTTAATTGATAAAACCGCAGTAAAAGAAATTATAAAGGCTGCTCAAATAAAACAAGGGGATATAATTTTGGAAATCGGGCCAGGAACAGGTGTTTTAACTAAAGAATTAGCCCAAAAAGCCAAGAAGGTAATAACGGTAGAGAAAGACGCCAGAATGATTAAAATTTTGAGAGAAGAATTAAAAGATTTTAAAAATATAGAAATTATCAAAGGAGACATCTTAAAAGCGCAAAACTACAACTTAAAACTCAAAACTAAAGGTTATAAGATAGTAGCTAATCTGCCTTTTTATCTTGCCAATCCTGTTATTAGAAAATTTTTAGAAATGCCGAACCCTCCCTCAGTAATGATTCTAATTGTTCAAAAAGAGGTAGCTCAAAGAATCTGCCCTGCCTGCCGGCAGGCAGGCGCTAAACCTCCCCGTATGAGCATTTTAGCTGTCTCTGTTCAATTTTACGCCCAACCAAAAATAATCAGCTATATCTCAAAAAAATCCTTCTGGCCTCAACCAAAAGTTGACTCTGCTATTATTAAAATTATTCCGCGTCAGTTTCGCGTTCCGGTTTCGCGTCAGTTTCGCGAACAATTTTTCAAAATTGTCAAAGCAGGATTTTCCCATCCAAGAAAACAATTGATAAATAATTTATCAACCGGATTAAATCTTAATCGCGAACAAATTAAAAATTGGCTTTTAAAAAATAAAACCAATCCTTCGCGAAGAGCTGAAACCCTAAAGGTTGACGATTGGATAAAGCTAACCAAATCCTTCCCTTAAATTTAAGTTGTGTTATAATTAAACTACTTTAAAATATATAATAA
>PETY01000024.1 GCA_002780915.1 Candidatus Nealsonbacteria bacterium CG02_land_8_20_14_3_00_34_20
TTTTTGGTTTTGGAGTGCCGAGAGTTGAACTCGGACCGCCCCGCCCTTTCTTTTTTCGCAATTACTGAACGAAGTGCGAACCTTTTTTGAACGAAACTCCGATTGATTGCTCCGCCAAAGGCGGAGCAGAAAACTGAACGCTCGGGCGGGCAAAAAGGAAGGGGATTGGGGGGAAGGAATTTTTGCCCGCCCTCGCTTTCCGATTCCGATTTTTCCGCCGCCGAATTTCGTATTTCGCTTTGCGAAATGCGCCGCCAAGAAAAAAAGGTGTTGCCCTTGTCCCGCCCGCCCATACGCGGGCAACGATAAGGAACTCCCTAAAATTTGTTTGCTTAAATTCATTTTATTTGGTAGTATAGCAATAAAGGTAATAATCATACTTACTACAATACTACCAAAACTTTATTTATATGACAAGTGGAAAAACAATCAGCGAAAATATCAAAAAAATGAGGGCTAAACTTGGCTTGACTCAAGATGATTTAGCCAGGAAAGCGGATATTAAATATACAACGCTTATGAAAGTCGAAAGCGGAACGGTTAACAAACCTAGTGTCCAAACTATGGCGAAAATCGCCAAAGCGTTGGGCGTTTCGATTGAGGAGTTAATCAGATAAATTTCGGAATTTGTTTATTTAAACTCTTTTTTTAAGAAAATGAAACCAAAAAAATTTCATAACCACAAAAATGGGAATAAAAATGGGATCAGAATGCAAATAATAGAACGGCTATTCCCAAACTTAGAGATAACTCCCGAAGAGGTGGAAAACAAATACCCACCGAGGGATTTGGAAGCATCTGCGAAAGTTACAAGGGTTGCGCCTAGTCCAACGGGTTTTATGCATATCGGCGGAATATTTGCGGCATTACTTTCTGAAAGATTGGCTCATCAAAGCGGAGGAGTGTTTTTTGTCAGAATAGAAGATACTGATAAGAAAAGAGAGGTTGAGGGTGCCGCTCAATTAATTATTGACTCACTCTCAAGATTCAATATACCAGTAGACGAGGGCGAAACTTTAACTGGTGAAGAAAAAGGCAATTATGGTCCCTACAGACAAAGCAAAAGAGAAAATATCTATAAAACCTTTGCCAGAAAACTTGTTCAAGAAGATCGTGCCTATCCTTGCTTTTGTACTGTGGAAGAACTAAAAGAAATGACATCACAACAAGAAAAAAACAAATCTAAAATTGGCTATTATGGCGATTGGGCAAAATGCCGAGATAAATCAGACGAAGATGTCTTAAAGGCGTTAGACGAGAGGAAACCCTTTGTAATAAGATTTAAATCATCGGGATCATGTAAAAAAAGAATGGAATTCGAAGACATGATAAAGGGCAAATTATCTATGCCAGAAAACGATAACGATATAGTTATAATAAAATCAGATGGACTGCCAACTTACCACTTCGCACACGTTGTAGATGATCATTTTATGGGTACTACTGATGTTGTAAGGGGAGACGAATGGCTATCATCGGTCCCTCTACATATTGAATTGTTTAGGTCGTTAGGTTGGAAGCCTCCCAGATACGGTCATTTCCCGCCAATTCAAAAATTAGAAGGGCATTCAAAGAGAAAATTAAGCAAGAGAAAAGATCCCGAGGCGAATGTGCTATTTTATGACGAAGAAGGATATTCATCGATTGCAGTGACAGAATACCTGCTCAATCTTATCGATTCTGATTTTGAAAACTGGAGAAAACAAAACCCACAGACTGATAATAGAGATTTTCCGATAAGATTAGAACATTTAGCGGGCAGTGCTGGGCCGCTTTTAGACATGGTTAAATTGCAGGATATAAATAAAGATTATATAAGCAAATTATCAGCAGAAGAGGTGCTTGAACAGTGCACCACATGGGCGGAAAAATACGATGAAGATTTATTTAGAAAGTTAAAAGAAAATCCAGATTATTCAAAAAGAATATTTTCTATTGAGAGGGGCGGAGAATTGCCACCGCGAAAAGATATTGCAAAATGGTCTGATGTACGCCACCAAATAGAATATTTTTTTGATGATATTTTTAAAGCTGCGGATATAGACTTTAAAAAATTATTGCCAGGAATGACAAAAGTGGAGATAAAACGGGTAGCAGAAAAGTTTCTATCGATTTATGATGAACAAGACGATAAAACTACTTGGTTCTCCAAAGTGAAGGATGCGGCAAAGTCTTTGGGCTATGCTGATAGTGCGAAGGCCTTCAAAAAAGAAAAAGACAAATATAAAGGGCATGTCGGAGATGTTGCGATGGTGGCAAGAGTTTTATTGACTGGGAGGACACAAGCCCCTGAACTATTTGAAGTCATTCATTGTATGGGGGCGGATAGAGTTCGGAAAAGACTTAAAAATATATAAAACCCATTTAAAAACAGCTCACAAATCGAGCTGTTTTTAAATGTTTTGCTAAATCTTGCGCATGGCCATACCTGTATATTTTGCTATATGACTTTTTCTAAATTCAATTGGTAAATTAGACCAAATTTCCTGAATACTCTGCTTATATAAATTTCCAACTAATACGCTGGTGTCATCGGATGTTTCTTTTGTGTCTAATATAGGCCATGCATGAACCTCAAAGTTGGGATATACTAATAACGAATACCCTTTGGTTTTTTTATCCCAAAAAGTATATTCAATTTTAGTGTTCCATCCCACCTTGTCTTTCAATATTTTTAATTCCTTAATCTTTTTCTTTATTTCTGATTTTTTTGGCACCCCAGCCATAGAGAAATTGGAGCTACGCCCCCTTCTTACGGGTTCAATCAATTTTAACTGTTTTGTATCTAAAGTATCTGCAATTTGCGCTAATTTATCTAAGTATGGCAAATTAGATTTTAGAAACATTGCCGAGATGGAAACATCTATGCCGGCGTTTATTAAATTCTTGATCCCTCTAACCGCTTCATCGTAGTGGCCCCTCGTAAAATTATTTATTGAGCGGGGTCCATCCAGCCCAACCTTTGCATATTTAATTTTACCCTTTAAAAACTTCGCCATTTTTTCATCTATGGATATAGCATTTGTTAAAAGAGCGAGAACCTGAAATTTTTTGGAATAATAATCAACTATTTTAACAAAGTCTTTCCTAACCAACGGCTCGCCACCCGATATATATACCCTTCTAGTTCCCTTTATTTGATCAGCTAAAAATTTGAGGTCATCGAACGTCGGATCTTTGATTTGTTTTGCTTCACTGCACCACTTGCAACATAAATTACACCTTCTAGTGACCTGGACAGTTAAAGAGAGTGGCTGTTTAATTTCATTAACTAATTTGTCGCTATAAAAAAAATCTTGAGTTTCAATGTCAAAATCAACTTTCTCCATATTTATTTGGGGTTAAGAGTTTCAAGCTCATATGGACAAGAAGGTGTCCATTCTGAATTATGAGGGCGAGGGTCAACCGCCTTTTTATTATTATTTTTTGATAATATTGCCAAGGCCGTACACCCAGATACACCCTTTATCCTCTTAGATGCTAAAGATTTATAAACATCTGAGAGGCTCTCTTTTTTTAGATTCCCCACCGCCGGCCCATTTACGCCTGACAAAATGCCGCAATAATAAACATTCCCGTTGCTCCTTACCTCAAGAGAGGAAGTATTTTTTCCAGAGCATAGTCCTCCGTAAAATTGTTTAATTTGAGATACTGGCATATAAGCTCTTTCCCATTTTACAGAGAATCGGGGTTTATTTTTCTTTAACCAATCCAAAATTTTCTCTTTGGTTTTTTGCCATTCATCTGGGTCAACCATCAACGTTGGAAAATCCATACCCCTACCCACAGGTGTAAAAAAGAAAAATGACTGAGAGTCTATATTTAAACTTTTTCCTAATTCAAGTACCGAAATTACATCATCCAAATTGTTTTTATGCAGAACAGTGGTTATATTTATCAACGGCCGATTTTTAAATTCCAAAAACAGCTTTATTATTTTCAGTGTATTCTTATAGTCACCTTTTGAATTCCGGAGCCAGTCGTGGTTCTTTTCGCATCCATGCAGTCCAAAAGAAAGTCTGTGAAATTTTATTTTACTTATCTTTTTTATTATTGAATCTGAAAATCCGAAATTACTTATGAGGTTTGTTTTTAACCCCAATTCCACAGATGCGGTAGCTATTTTGAAAAAATCTTGATGCATCAAAGGTTCTCCGCCAAGTAAATTTATGCTTCCCTGCCCATTTGTTAGACGCGATAAATCTGTAAAAATTTGAATCCAGTCGGAGGCGTTTAGTTCCCCCTTATCTTTGTTGCTTATTCCGGAGTTATACAAACAATGCCGGCAATTAAAATGGCATTTATTTGTTAAGTGGATATCTAGGGATTTTAGCATAAATTTAAATTCTTTTTCTCTCCCACTTTAAACGTTCGGTCCATACAGGTTCATCCTGCTTTGGTTTAAATGCTATGCATAATAGCACAATTTTCGTTGCTTTTATTTTTCCCATAGCACACGGAGAATTTATCGTTTCGTTATACCTAACCAGTTCACTTGTGGGAGAATTATTTAAATGAATTCCATTTTTATCATAAGTAGCGACATGATATGGAGACCCAATAAGTAAAGAGCATATTCTCATAGTGCCATCAGGGAATACAAGCAATCTATCCTTTTGTTTTCCAGAACAATATCCGTAGTAATCGGGATTCTCTTGAAATGCAGATGCCTTAATCAGTCTTTGAGGTATTCGGATTTTGATTTTTTTATTTTTTGAGACATAAATTTCGACTGCCTTGATAGCGGAAACATAACTTTTATAAGAAGGCGCCACTTGGCCCGTCCACGTATCTCTAGGGACACCTACCTTTAATAAATCATGAAAATTTATTTGTTCCACGCTAAGCGATTCTGTAAAATCTATCATTCGCAAAATTCCGAGCTTGCCCCGGTCTTTTTTAGTTAATCCTTTATGTATGCAACATGTTATCTGAACCATGTATCCTAATTTAACGGCTTTTTTTATGCTTTCAGTACATTTTTTAAATACTCCAACGCCGCGGATCGAATTGGTCTTTTCATCGTATCCGTCTAGACTAAATGTTATTTCATCAATTTTTCTAACGTTTTTATCATCCAAAAACTCCTTAGGAAAAATCCCGTTGGTGTCCATGCGTACGTAGGAATACCCCATTTCTTTTGCATCATTAATAAGTTGGGGCAATTCTTTATAAAGCGTGGGCTCTCCGCCCATAAAAGTAACCTTGCTTGCGCCAAGATCATAAAATTTTTGTAATAATTCCTTCGCTTCATTATAGGGAATTTCCTTTCTGTGTAGCTGAAACGCAAGATTTGGTTTATATAAGCACTGCTCGCAAGAAAGATTGCATCTATCAATTAGATACATAAATACCTGGTAAAGTTTTCCTCTAAAAATATCTTCAAATTGTTTGTCTATTTTCATAACTATTTTTAACTGATGCAACTGATGCATAATGCCAGATACATATTAGACTCCATCAGGCCGTAAGCCTATGGAGTTTTTTAATCATATTCATTGTACGCCTTGCGGGGCACGAAATTCGGCGGCGGAAAAATCGGAATCGGAAAGCGAGGGCGGGCAAAAATTTCTTCCCCCCAACCCCCTTCCTTTTTGCCCGCCCGCTCCGTCTGGGATGGGAAGCGTTTCCGCAATTCTCCGCCGCCGAAGGCGGCGGTGTGGGTCTGTCCCGCCCCGCCGAGCGGGGCGGGACAGGAAATTTGATAAGTATTGGATGGTCGGGGTGCCGGGAGTTGAACCCGGGTTGCTACCACCCCAAGGTAGTGTCCTACCGTTAGACTACACCCCGTAGCCCCGCTTCGGCGGGAATTTCCAATTTCTAATTTTCAATTTCCAAGCAGTTCCAAACCGTTTAAAAATTGAATCATTGAAAATTGATTGATAATTGATACTTGATAATTGAGAATTACTTTCTCTTAGAAAGGGTTTTAATGCATTTGGTACAAACCCTAATTCTTTTTCCAGCGAATTTTTTGAAAGCTGGTTTTTTTACATCAATAGGAATTTTGACCCACTGTAGATTTGGGTATTTTCTTTTTTTAGGGGAAGGATTATATTTTCCTCTAAGCTTATTTAATTTTCTTTTTAGTTGTGATTTTTTGCCGCAAATTGGACATTGATTAGCCATAGTATTTTTATTTTACTTTTTTTTAAAAAAATTGCAAATCGGAATTTTATACTGACAACTAATTGTTATGCGCTTAACCTGGTTTTTGTGTTTTTAACCTGGTTAAGCGCAACCTCTTGTTTTTACAAAATTGTGATAGTATGGTAATAAAATAAAATATGGATATTTTAATTACTATTTTCAGTTTAATTATTTTATTGTTTTCAATTATGCTTCACGAGATTGCTCACGGCAATATAGCTTATCATTTGGGAGACCCCACCGCAAAATATGCTGGTCGTTTAACCTTAAATCCTTTAAAACACTTAGACCCTTTTGGTTCTATAATCTTACCTTTAATTTTACTTTTAGTAACTTTTGGCAGGGGTCCTATTTTTGGTTGGGCAAAGCCAGTACCAATCAATCCTTATAATTTCAAAGACCAAAAATGGGGAACTTTAAAAGTGGCTATAGCGGGACCCTCAATGAATTTTTTAGTAGCCATTATCTTCGGTCTCTTGATTAGATTCTTCCCCTTTTTACCTGAAGGATTTTTAGTTATTTTTAGTCTAATCACCGTTTATAATCTTGCCTGGGGAATATTTAATTTAGTGCCTATTCCGCCTCTGGATGGTTCTCATATTCTTTTTACTTTTTTACCAGAAAAATTTACCCAGTTAAAATTAGCCCTACAGCAATATGGAATGTTTATTTTACTTTTCTTTATTTTTTTTGGTTTAACCTGGATTTTTCAGGGGTCCGTATTTCTTTTTGAATTGATTTCTGGTCAACCACTTATTTTTTAGCTTTTTAATTTCTTAGAAATTTCTAAAGGGCCGTTGACTTTAGTCTTATTTTTTGTTAAATTTATGTCAATCGCAAAAATGGGAATATTTATTTTTGAAAAGATATGCCTACAATTAATCAATTAATTAAAAAAAAGAGAAAAAAAATAAAAAAGAAGGGCAAAAAACCCGCTCTTGCTTTTGGTTTCAATCCTATTAAAAATAGACCCAAAAAGTATCCCTCTCCTTTTAAAAAGGGAGTTTGTTTAAAAGTATTTACCGCTACTCCCAAAAAACCGAACTCTGCCATAAGAAAAGTGGCTAGAGTCCGTTTAAGTAATGGAATGGAAGTTACAGCTTATATCCCAGGGGAGGGTCATAATTTGCAGGAACACTCTATAATTTTAATAAGAGGAGGGAGGGTAAAGGATCTGCCAGGAGTACGATATCATGTGGTTAGAGGAATTTATGATACTTCTGGAGTTGAAGGCAGGAAGAAAAAAAGAAGCAAATACGGAGCAAAAAAGGAGAAATAACCGACAACTAACAACTAACAACTGACAATCGATAACTGATAACTGATAATTTTTGTTATCAGTTGTAAAGTTGTAAGCTGTCAGTCATAAATTGTAAGTTGTAAGTTACTAAGTTATGGCTCGTAGAAAAAAACCCAAAAAACACCTTGTCTTGCCTGATTCTGTTTATAATGATTTAATGGTTGCTGAATTTATTAACCAGGTGATGAGGCGAGGTAAAAAAACAACAGCCCAAAAAATTATTTATGGGGCTTTCCAAGAAATTAAAAATAAAACCAAAAAGGAACCTGTGGAAATTTTTAGATTAGCCATTGGGAATGTTTCTCCAGTATTACAAATTAAGCCAAGAAGAATTGGAGGAGCTACTTATCAAGTTCCGGTAGAGGTAAAAGGAGAGAAAAGAATAAGTTTAGCTATGAAATGGATAGTTGCAGCTGCTAAAGCAAAAAAAGGGAAACCAATGAAAGAAAAATTATCAGAAGAATTAATAGAAGCTTCAGAAAATAAAGGAGAAGCGGTAAGGAAAAAAGAAAACACCCACAGAATGGCAGAAGCAAATAGAGCTTTTGCTCATTTCGCCTGGTAAATAATCATTCAAACATCTAAACATCTAAACATGTAAGCATCTAAACATATAAGCATTTCTAATTTAATTTTGCTTAAATGTTTAAATGTTAAAATGTTTGTATGAATCGATGCCAAGAATTTATCCTATTGAAAAAATCAGAGATATTGGAATTATTGCCCACATTGATGCCGGAAAAACAACCGTTACTGAACGGATACTTTTTTATACTGGAATTACTCACAGAATAGGGAATATAGATAAAGGAACAACAGTGATGGATTGGATGATACAGGAAAGAGAAAGAGGAATTACTATCACTTCTGCCGCCACTACTTGTTTCTGGGCGCCTCCTATTGTGGGCGCGCATCGGATAAATATCATTGATACGCCTGGACATATTGATTTTACAGCTGAAGTTCAAAGGTCGCTGCGGGTTTTAGACGGGGCAGTGGTAGTTTTTGATGGGGTAGCTGGAGTAGAACCGCAATCAGAAACGGTTTGGCGTCAAGCTGATAAATTCAAAGTTCCTCGGATTTGTTTTATTAATAAATTAGATAGAACGGGAGCTTCTTTCGAAAAAAGTTTGGAATCAATTTGGCAAAAATTGACTCCCAACGCGGTTGCTCTTCAAATTCCCATTGGCCAGGAATCTAATCTTAAAGGAGTAATTGACCTTTTGGAGATGAAAGCTCTAAAATTTGAAGGTGATTTTGGGGAAAGAGTTGTAGTTCAAGAAATACCAGAAAATTTTAAAAAAGAAGCTCAAGGTTGGCGAAGTAAATTAGTGGAGAAAATAGCCGCCGAAGATGAAACCTTGTTGAATAAATACTTATCTAGCCAGCAAACCATCTCAATCCAGGAACTAAGGAAAGTTTTAAGACAAGCTACTATTAATTATAGATTGGTTCCTGTTTTTTGTGGCTCTGCCCTTAAAGATAAGGGAATTCAACCGCTTTTGGATAGTATAGTCTATTATCTGCCCAGTCCTATTGACCTTCCTCCAATAGAAGGCACTAATCCTAAAACTGGAGAAGTTATTAAAAGAAAGCCTTCTGACTTAGAACCTTTTTCAGCTTTATCTTTTAAGATTGCTAGTGACCCCTATGTAGGAAGTTTAACTTATTTTCGGGTCTATTCTGGGCAATTTAAGCGAGGGGGATATCTTTTGAATACTAATATCGGTACAAAAGAAAGGATAGGCAGGATTTTAAGAATACATGCTAATCAAAGAGAAGAGGTCCAGGAGCTTTTTACCGGAGATATTGCTGCTACGGTTGGTTTAAAATCTACAGGTACAGGTCATACCCTCTGTGATGAAAGGTTCCCAATTGTTCTGGAACAAATTAGTTTTCCAGAGCCAGTAATTTCTACTAAAATTGAACCTAAGACCAAAATTGAGCAGGAAAAATTGGTTTTATCTTTGAGAAGACTTCATGATGAAGATCCGACCTTTAAAATAAAAACTGATTCTGAAACTGGAGAAACGATAATTTCTGGGATGGGAGAACTGCATCTGGAAATTATAGTTGATAGATTAAAAAGAGAATTTGGGCTGGAAACAAATGTTGGCAGACCCCAAGTGGCTTATAAGGAGACCATTGAAGCAACGGCTGAAGCTGAAGGTAAATACATAAGACAGAGCGGAGGAAGAGGACAATATGGTCATGTTTGGCTTAAAACTGAACCCAAGAAGCGAGGAGAGGGCTTTGAGTTTATTGACCACATAAAAGGAGGAATAATTCCTCGTGAGTTTATTCCAGCTATTGAAAAAGGAGTTAAGGAGGCGATGGAAAAAGGAGTGGTCGCTGGCTATCCAATGGTAGATATGAAAGTCACTCTTTATGATGGCTCATTTCACGAAGTTGATTCTTCAGAGATAGCTTTTAAAATTGCTGCTTCTCAAGCCCTACAAGAAGCTTCAAAAAAATCTAAACCTCAAATTTTAGAACCAATTATGAAATTAGAGGTTGTCCTGTCTCGCGAATTTTTAGGCGATGTTATTGGAGACTTATCAGCCAGACGCGGTCAAATAGAAGAAACAAAAGATAGAATCAATACAAAGGTTATTGAGGCAAAAATTCCCTTAGCCAAGATGTTTGGCTATGCAACATCATTGCGAAGCTTGACCCAAGGCCGAGGAACATTTACAATGGAGTTTAGTCATTACCAGGAGGTACCTCAAAATATAGCTAAAGAAATAATTGAAGGAAAAAGAAGGTAAAGACTATATGATTATGAATTTTGATGAATTAAAAAAAATAGTAGAAGAAGAGAAAGTTAAAATTATTGTTCTTGAAGAAGGAGAGCCAGCCTTAGTGGTTATGAGTTTTGATGAATATAAAAAAAGCAAAGGTCAGGCAGAAAATTCTCAAGAATCTTTAGAAAATCTACCCAAAGAATTGATAGAAGAACCATTAAAAATTGAAGACCTTCCCTTTTAGATATTAGGTAGAATTTTTGTTGACTTTTTAAAAACATTCATATAAGATAATAAGACAATTAATAATAAATAAAAAAATAAAATTTTTGAAACTTATAACTTGTAATTTGAAATTTTTTAATTATATTTCATGTTTCAGGTTCTATGTTTCATAATTTATTATGGCTGAAAAAGCAAAATTTGAAAGAACAAAACCCCATGTTAATGTCGGGACTATAGGCCATGTCGATCATGGAAAAACTACTTTAACCGCAGCTATTTTGAAAGTCTTGAAAATGAAAGGATGTAAGTCCATAGAAAAGACAGTAGACCAAATTGATTCTGCCCCTGAAGAGAAAGCCCGAGGTTTAACTATTAATATCTCTCATTTAGAGTATGAAACAGAGAAGAGACACTACGCTCACATTGATTGTCCTGGTCACGCAGATTATATCAAGAATATGATTACCGGCGCAGCCCAGATGGATGGAGCAATTTTAGTGGTTTCAGCCACTGATGGTCCGATGCCTCAAACTAGAGAGCATATTTTATTAGCTCGCCAGGTAGGATTGACAGCAATTATAGTATTTTTAAATAAATGTGATGCAGTGGACGACCCAGAAATTATTGATTTAGTAGAATCAGAAGTTCGTGAGCTTTTAAAAAAATATCAATTTCCGGGCGATGAAGTTCCAATAATTAGGGGCTCAGCTTTGAAAGCCTTACAGGCAGATACTTTGGAAGATGAAGCCATAAAACCAATTTTAGAGTTAATAGATAGAATAGATAATTATATTCCTGAACCTAAAAGAGAAATCGATAAACCTTTTTTAATGGCAATTGAAGATGTCTTCTCAATAGAAGGAAGAGGAACAGTTCCTACGGGTCGAATTGAGAGAGGAATTGTTCATTCCAATGAAGAAGTAGAATTAGTTGGAATTAAACCTACCAAAAAAACTACTGCTGTCAGTGTTGAAATGTTTAATAAAACCCTGGATGAAGGAAGAGCAGGTGATAACGTGGGAATACTTCTGAGAGGATTAAAGAAAGAAGAAGTAGAAAGAGGTCAAGTCTTAGCCAAGCCTGGTACCATTACTCCCCATACAGAATTTGAAACTCAAGTCTATGTCCTAACTAAAGAAGAAGGAGGAAGACATACTCCCTTTTTTCCCGGCTATAAGCCACAATTTTATTTCAGGACAGCTGATATTACCGGAGAAGTTACTTTACCCGAAGGGACAGAGATGATTATGCCGGGAGACACAGTTAATGTAAAAGTAAAATTGATTGTTCCAATTGCCATGGAAGAACAACAAAGATTTGCTATTCGAGAAGGCGGGAAAACGGTAGGAGCGGGAGTAATAATCAAAATTATTAAATAACCACAATAGAAATAGCTCTTTTTTAAGATGGCTGCTAAAAAGAAAGTAACCCAAGAGACTGAAGTTAAGCCTAAATTAAGAATTAAGTTGCGGGCTTATGACCACAAACTTATTGATAAAAGCGCTCGACAAATCGTGGAGATAGCTTTACGTTATAACGCAGAAGTTTTAGGGCCTGTCCCTTTACCTATAGAAATACACAAATTCACTGTAAATAGGTCCACCTTCATCCATAAAGATTCAAGAGAACAATTTGAGATGAGAATTCATAAACGATTTATAGATATTTTAAATCCCAACCAAAGAGTAATTGACGCCCTAAAGTCTTTAACCCTGCCTGCCGGAGTGGATATTGCGATTAAAAGCATGTTCTAAGCAACTCAATAGAGCGCGAAAATATGCAAATTTCTTTAAAAGTTTATTTTCTAAGAAGTTAAATATTAGTTTTGCATAAAACTAGTCTAATAAAGGCTGGGCTAGTGCCCAGTTTTTCATTGAATTATTATGAAATTTATATTAGGTATAAAAATAGGTATGTCTCAAGTTTTCGATGAGAAAGGAATGGTAACACCCATTACTTTAGTTGAAGCCGGTCCCTGCCAGGTGTTACAGGTAAAAATAAAGGATAAAGACGGTTATGAGGCTATCCAAATTGGATTTATTAAGAAAAAACCAAAGAAAGTTAAAAAAACAGAAAAAGCCAAAGAGTTTAAATGGATAAAAGAATTTCGTTCCGGGAAGTCCGAACTCTCTGAGCTAAAGCCTAATGACATAATTGATGTTTCGTTGTTTAAAGAGAACGAAAAAGTCAAAGTGAGCGGTTTATCAAAAGGAAAAGGTTTTCAGGGAGGAGTAAAAAGGTGGGGTTTTTCGGGAAGAAATGCTACTCATGGAGTAAAACATGAGCATAGAACCTTAGGCTCTGTGGGCACTTCCATTCCTGCCAGAGTCTTAAAGGGAAGAAAGATGCCAGGACGCACAGGGCGAGAAAGGATAACTGTTAAAAATTTAGAAATTATAAAGATTGATAAAGAGAATAATTTATTAGCAATAAGGGGAGCTGCGCCGGGAAGAAGGGGAACTCTACTTGAGATTAGGGGATAACAAATTTTCAATTTCCAATTTTCAATAAATGTTACAATTTCACAATTTTCAAACATTTGATAATTGAATCATTGAAAATTGATTGAAAATTAGAAATTGAAAATTAAAAATTATGAAGGTTAGTGTTTACGACCAACAAGGTAAAGAAATAGGGACAACTTTATTGCCAAAGGAAATTTTTGAGGTTCCTATGAATCTTGATTTACTTCATCAGATAGTAACTTCTTCTATGGCAAATGAAAGAAGAGTTATAGCTCATGCTAAAAACAGAGGAGAAGTTAGGGGAGGAGGGAAGAAACCTTGGAAGCAAAAAGGCACAGGAAGGTCAAGGCAGGGATCAATTCGTTCTCCATTATGGAAAGGAGGAGGAGTAACTTTTGGTCCCAGAAATAACAGAGTTTTTAAAAAGAAAATTCCTAAAAAAATGAGGAAAAAAGCCTTATTTATGGTTTTATCCGAAAAACTAAGACATAATTTGTTGATATTATTAGAAGAATTAAAAATTAATTCTTCAAAAACTAAATTATTGATGGAAACTTTAGGGAGATTTCCAATAAACAAAGAAAGCTGTTTAATTGCCTTGCCGGAGATGGATAAAACTCTAATTTTAGCAGCTAAGAATATTCCTCAGGTAAAAATGGTCCAAGCCAAAGACTTAAATTGTAAAGAGCTGCTTCTTTGGAAATATTTAATTTTACCAAAAGAAAGCTTGAAGGTAATAAAAGAAACATTTAAATAAAATCCAAAAATCATGAAGTTATTCGGAGGTTTTAAAAAGAAGAAAAAGAAAAGCGAGGAAAAAAACATTCAGACAAAAAAAATTGAGGCAAAAAAGCCAGAAGTTAAAGCTAAAAAGACTATTGGGCGAGAGTCAGAGAAAGTATCCTTGCAGAAAGAAAAAAAGAAATTTGAAGAAGTTCAATTGATTTTAAAAGCCCCCCATATTACTGAAAAAGCAACTGAGTTGAATAAAGAAAAATTTTATCTTTTCAAGGTAATTCCGAAGGCGAATAAAATTGAAATTAAAAAGGCAGTTGAGTCACTTTATAAGGTCAAAGTGGAGAAAGTAAGAATAGTTTGGATTCCTAAAAAGAAAAAAGGAAGAGCCTCCCTTGCTGGATTTAAAAAGGGATATAAAAAAGCAATAGTAAAACTAAAACCAGGGCAAAAAATAGAAATAATGTCAAGGTAAAAACCTTTCGCTTCGTAATTAAAGAACAAAATGCGAAATTCAAAAGTACAATCTAAAAGTCAAAAGCTGTTGAGCAAAAAAAATCCTGAAAAAGGATTGATTTTAAGATTAAAAAAAACAGGAAGTAGAGGGAACAATGGAAAGATAACCTCAGGCCATAGAGGTGGGGGATCTCGGAAGATTTATAGAATTATTGATTTTACTCAAGAGAAAAAGGATATTCCAGCTAAAGTTATCGCCTTGGAATATGACCCTAATCGAACTGCTTTTTTAGCTTTATTAGAGTATAGGGACAAAGAGAGAAGATATATTTTAGCCCCTCAAGGATTAAAGACAGGAGATGCTATTATCGTGGCCCAGAATGCTGAGATTTCTCCGGGAAATCGTTTAAAATTAAAAAACATTCCTGAGGGGACGATAGTTTATAACATTGAAATGGAGCCTGAGAAAGGGGGAAAATTAGTGAGATCAGCTGGAACCGCAGCAACTGTCCTTGGGCACGAAAAAGGATTTTGTCATCTTAAAATGCCATCCTCAGAGATTAGAAAGATTTCCGATGAGTGCTGGGTATCAATTGGAGCAGTCTCTAATCCTGAGTATAGATTTATTGATTGGCAAAAGGCCGGGAAGAGTAGAAATAAGGGGAGAAGACCTCATGTTCGAGGAACAGCGATGAATCCTTGCGATCATCCTCATGGCGGCGGGGAAGGAAGAACTGGAATTGGAATGAAATATCCCAAAACACCCTGGGGAAAACCAGCACTTGGCGTGAAAACCAGAAAAAAGAAATGGACAGATAAATTTATTATTAAAAGAAGAAAAAAGAAAAAAAGAAAATAAGAACCTTTC
>PETY01000034.1 GCA_002780915.1 Candidatus Nealsonbacteria bacterium CG02_land_8_20_14_3_00_34_20
TCGTTGTAAAACGACCGCAGGTTCGAATCCTGCCTCCTCCGCTAGCCTGGTTAAAATTTAACTTCTCTGGCGATGGTAATACCCCAGACTTCTTTTGCTCCTGCTTGTTTTAAAACTCTTGCGCATTCTTCTAAAGTTACACCAGTAGTATAAACATCATCTATTAAGAAAATTTTTTTACCTCTTAAATCTGTCCCATTTTTGAGCGAAAATACCCCTTTGATATTCTTAATTCTTTCTTCTTTTTTAAGCTCTACTTGAGGAGTAGTGTTTTTTATTTTAACCAGCTTATCTGAAACTAAAGGAACTTTCCATGCCTTGGCCAGAACTTTGGCTAATTCTTCCGCCTGATTAAACCCTCTTTCTCTTTTTTTTCTTGGGCTAAGGGGAACTGGCATTAAGAGAGAATCTGCTGGAATGCTCTTTTCTATCATTTGAAAATGTAATATAATTAAATAGGCTAAAGGCAAAGATAGTTCTTTTATATAGGGAGCGTATTTAAACCGGTGAATAGCTTTCTTTAAAATTTTTTGCTCCCAAGATGTTGCAGAAAATAGACCCGAAAGGAATTTATTTTGACATTTTTTACACTTACCTCTATCGATGATTCTTTGTGGTTTTTCACAAAGGCAGTAACAGAAAGGGTTAACTTCAACTAAAGAGAAACAATCCTCACAGAGATAAGTTCCTTCTCTTTGGCAGCCAACACAAATTTTAGGAAAAATAAGATTTATCAGATAATCTTTAATTGAAGAAAAATAATATTTCATTCTTCTCTTAAAGTTTGTTATAATTAAAATACATTAATTAAATTAGCGATTAAAAATTAAAATCCTATGTGGCCATTTGGCAAAGCTGTTCCTAAAACTTTTTTGGGTATAGACATTGGCACTACCTCTATCAAGATAGTGGAAATTACTCAAAAAGGGAAGAGGAAGGTTTTAGAAAACTACGGAGAATTACAAATATCTGCTTTGTATAAAAATTCTTTTAGAACTTTTGAAAAGAATACTCTTTTGCTTTCAACTGGCAGTGTTGCTCGAGCAACTCGGGCTATGTTAACTGAAGCAGAGATTAAAACCAGGAAAGCTATTTTTTCTCTTCCCGATTTTGCCACCTTCTTTACCACTTTTGAGCTTCCTTCAATGACAGCCAAAGAGATTGGTCCGGCTGTAGAATTTGAGGCTAGAAAATATGTTCCCCTTGATCCTTCTGAGATTATTTTAGACTGGCAACTTATCAGCAAACATAATCCGGAGGAGGGGAAAAATAAAGTTTTGATGATGGCTGTTCCCGTTGTTGTTGTTGACCAATATAAAACTATGGCTAAAAATTCAGAGCTGGAGATTACCGCTCTTGAGGCAGAAGTTTTTGGATTAAAGAGAGCTGCTTTAGCAGAAGATAATAAGACTACTGTTGGTTTAATAGATATGGGCGCCCAGAGCACTACGGTGAGCATAGTGGATGGAGAGATTTTAAAAGCCAGTCTTGGTTTTGATACAGCCGGGAAAGACTTAACTTTTGCTATAGCTAAAAGCTTGGGAATTGACACCGAGGCAGCAGAAGAGGTAAAAAGAGAACAAGGAATATTGACAGGTAATTACCAAAAAGATGTTGCTTATCTTTTAATCCCTATTATAGATTTAATTCTGCAAGAAATTAAAAAAGTTATTAGAAATTTTGAACAAAAAGAAGTCAAGAAAGTCACAGATTTAATTTTAGCTGGGGGAACGGCTCTCCTGCCAGGACTTCTTGGTTATTTTCAAGAAAATTTTTCTCAAAGAGAATTCGGTAAAATATCAGTAAAAATAGCTGACCCTTTTGCAGAAATTTTTTACCCCCCTCTTTTAGAAAAAACAATAAAAAAAATGGGTCCAACCTATGCTATAGCTGTAGGAGAAGCCCTTAAAGGTTTTGAATAATAAATTATAAAACTTATAACTTGTAACCTAAGTTGTTAGTTATAAAAAATATGGCAATTGAAGTTACTTCCCAAAAACCAAAAAAGGTTTTATGGCAAAATCTCCTCTTTTATTTTTCGCTCTTTTTAGTTTTTCTTGCTCTGGCTGGTTTTTTAGCTTTGCAATATTATTTCATTCCAAGGAGTTCCCAGAAAATGACCGAGTTAAGCGAAGCGGCAGCCCTGCAGGGAACAGAAGAACAGCGAAAGACAGAAAGCGAAGTTCTGAAGGCATCTGGGGAGATTTATGATTTTAAAATTTTACAACAAAACTGTCCTGAAACTTCTAAATTTTTTAAAGAATTTGAAAAATGGGTCCACCCTAAAATCTACTTCAAAACCCTTTCTTTAAATTCTGTTAACGGTTTAGCTGATTTAGAAGGGCAAGCAGATAGTTTCCAAACTTTAATTCAGCAAATATCTATTTTGGAAACAAAACAGGAGTTTATAAAAACTTTTGAATTATCAAATATTGCATTGGCCGAAAAAGGAGGAGTAAGTTTTAATTTACTCCTTACTTTAGAGCCAGTAATATTTAAATAATTTATGAATAATACTAAACCCACCATCTTTCTCACTGTTGGGAGCTTCCTAATTTTTCTGCTTTTAATTTATTTCTTAATTTTACCGAAATACCAGGAATTTCAAAAAAAACAGTCTGAAATAAAATTAAGGGAACAACTCTTAGCTAACTCAGTAGAATATTTTAAAAATGTATCCCAACTTTCAGAGAAGTTAAATCAATCAAACTGGAAAGAAGTAAGAGAAAAAATTGATATTAATTTCTCATCGAATTCTTATTTTCTACCTTCTCTTTATTCCTTTTTTCAGAATAAAGTTTTAGAGCATGGCTTATATCTAAAAAAAATAACTGCTTCAGCTTCTTCCCCTTTAAAGAAAGAAGCCCCCTCAAGCCAAGAGACAGAAACTGCAAAAACTCAGAAAAAAAGTCCTTATGTTAATTTAAAAGGTCCAGTTTACGAAACTACTTTTAATCTTTCTGTTTTTGGTTCATATGCTTCTTTTAAGAATTTTCTTTCAGATATTGAAAAACAGGCTCATTTGATGAACGTAGGGCAAATTACTTTTTCTTCCCCAACTGCGAGCTTAAAAAAAGAAGAAGCCCCTGTTGGGAGTTCTCCTTTTGACTTAACCATAGGGGTATATTCTTATTAACTTAACAACTAACAACTAACAACTGATATGGCTATTACTTTTGAAACAAAAAAAGGCATGCCTCAAAAATCTCTGATTTGGGCTTTGGTGGCAGTAATTATAATTGCCGTTGTTTTTTTTGCGATAAAATCAGGTTTTTTACAAAAACCAGAGGCAATCAGTCTCCCTTCCGCTCCTGAGGTAAAACAAATAGAAATTGATTTTGAGTTTTTAGAATCAAAAGAATTGCAAGAACTTAAGCCCTTTCCTGCTTTTTCTACTTTTTTGGAAACATTTGGGGAGGGAGTAGAGCCAGGCAGAGAGAATCCTTTTATCCCGTCTACCGAAAAGGAGAGATAAAACCAAAAACCGAAAAGACCTCAAAGAATTAAAAACTTTTAGAGTTATGAGTCTTATCCAGAAATTAGTTGAAAAGGGGAAAATAGACCAAAAGACCGCCAATTCCTTAAAAGAAAAATTAGGAACTTCTAATGAAACGGAAGAGAATTTTCTTTTAGACCAGAAAATCATTGGCCAAGATTATTTATTTTCTTTAAAGAGTGAAATTTTAAATGTTCCCCTTAGGAAAGACGCTGAAACATTAGAGATTCCAAATGAAATATTGGCTTTAATCCCAGAAGAATCAGCCAGGTATTATAAAATTATCCCCCTTTCTTTAAAAGAAAATATTTTGGAAATAGGAATGGTTGACCCAGAGGACATTAAAGCAAGGGAGGTTTTGTTATTTGTAGCCAGGCAACATAGAATTTCTTACAAAATTTCTTTAATTACTCTAGACGCTTTTGAAATTCTTTCAAAACAGTATCGAAATTTAAGAGAGGAAGTGGGAGCAGCCCTAGAGGCCTTAGAAACAGAATTAGGGAAAGGAGAAGGAGTTGAGTTGGCTGTGTCTGAAAAACCCTCTATAGAAAGATTAGCCGAGGAAGCTCCGATTATTAAAATGGTTGCTGTAATTTTAAGGCATGCAGTTGAGGGAAAAGCATCTGACATTCATATAGAGCCGACTACAAAAAAATTAAGAGTTCGTTTCAGGATGGATGGAATTTTATATTCATCCCTCTTTTTACCCCTAGCAGTTCATCCCTCAATAGTGGCCAGGGTGAAAATTCTTTCTAATTTAAGAATAGATGAAACCAGAATTCCTCAAGACGGTAGATTTACAGCTAAAATTGGTGAAAAAGAAGTTGATTTCAGGGTTTCTACCTTTCCAATTAAATTAGGAGAGAAAGTAGCTATTAGAGTTTTGGACCCAACCGAAGGATTAAAAAGTTATAAAGAATTGGGGCTAACTGGAAGAAATATGGATATTCTTAAAGAAGCAGCAAAAAACCCGTATGGTATGATTTTAGCTACCGGTCCTACCGGTTCTGGTAAAACCACAACTTTATATGCCCTCCTGCAAATTTTAAACAAAGAAGAAGTTAATATAGTTACTTTAGAAGACCCTATAGAGTACTTTATGGGGGGGGTAAATCAATCTCAAATTAGACCTGAAATTGGTTATGATTTTCCTCAAGGGCTTCGCCACATTGTTAGACAAGACCCGGATATTATTATGGTGGGAGAGATTAGAGATGAAGAATCAGCAGCTTTAGCTATCCATTCCGCCCTAACTGGTCATGTAGTTCTATCAACTCTGCATACCAATAATGCCGTAGGAGTAATTCCAAGATTAATAGATATGCAGATTAAGCCATTTTTAATTCCTCCTGCTTTAAATATTGCTATCGCTCAAAGATTAGCTAGAGTATTATGCCCTTACTGTAAAGAGAAAGTAAAACCTAAAAAAGCGATGAAGGAAATAATTCTCAAAGAATTAGAATCTCTTCCAGGGGAGGTTACAAAGAAGCTTAAAATTCCTGACCCTTTCTATCTTTATGAAGCTAAGGGTTGTAAAAAATGCAATTTTAAAGGAGTAAAGGGAAGGATAGGAATTTTTGAAACCCTAAAGATGACCGACCAATTAGCAGAAATAATTTTAAAAGAACCTTCTGAATTAAAAATTACTCAAGAAGCTGAAAGACAGGGTATGGCTACTATGAGACAAGATGCTATATTAAAGGCGCTTGAGGGGTTAATCTCTATGGAAGAAGTAATGCGAGTCTCAGAGGAATAAGAACCCGCTCACTTTGTTCGCAGAACCTTGAATGTTTTCCTTCGGAAAGCCATTGTCTAAGAACCTTTCGCTCCGCTCAAGAACCTTGATTCGCTAATGTATGAATAACATATAATCTTGAATTAAAAAATAAATTTTAAACTTATGGAATACTCTTCTTATCTCGGGCAGCTTTTAACTTTAACTATGGAGGAGCAGGCTTCCGACCTTCATCTTTCAGCGGGCCATCCGCCGGTATTAAGAATTGAAAGAAAACTACTTCCTATTCTCAAAGAGAAAAAATTAACTTCAGCGGATACCCAAGGTTTAAGTTTTGCTCTGATGACAGAAGGGCAAAAAAATCGATTTTTAAAAGAAAAAGAAATTGACTTTTCTTATAATTTTGAAGATAGAGCTCGTTTCAGGGTTAATACTTTTTATCAAAGAGGGTCGGTTAGCGTTGCTCTAAGATTAGTGCCGGACAAAATCAGAACTATTGAGCAATTAAATTTACCTGAGCAGATGCATCAATTTTGTCAACAAAAACAGGGTTTTATTCTCGTTACCGGTCCGTCTTCTCATGGTAAATCTACAACCCTGGCTGCTTTAATTGACGAAATTAATCATCTTCGGGCTTGTCGAATAATCACTATTGAAGACCCAATTGAATATGTTTTTCAGGATGATAAATCAATCATTGACCAGCGAGAACTATACCAGGATACTTTATCCTTTGCCAGAGCTTTGAAATCAACTTTCCGCGAAGACCCCGATGTTATTATGGTGGGAGAAATGCGGGACCCTGAAACTATGGCTACGGCAATAACTGCGGCTGAAACCGGACATTTAGTTTTTGCTACTTTACATACTAATTCCGCAGCCCAGAGCATTCACCGGATGGTGGATACTTTTCCGGGCGCTCAACAAGCCCAAATTAGAGCCCAGCTTTCCGGTTCTTTAATAGGAATTATTTCTCAAAGATTAGTTCCGTCTTTAAAAGGGGGAGTGGTTCCAGTATGTGAGATAATGTTAAATAATCCAGCTATCTCTAATTTAATTAGAGAAAATAAAATTCACGAAATCCCCCTTATTATTGAAACTTCTTATGAATTAGGAATGAGGTCCTTAAACAGGTCCTTAGCCGACCTTATCAGAAAAAAGGCAATCAGTTTAGAAAATGCCTTATCTTTTTCTTTAAGCCCTGAAGAATTAAGAAGATTAATCTAATGAAGTTTACCTATCAGGCAAGAACCAAGGAAGGAGAAATGCGCTCTGGTCAAATAGAGGCTTCTTCCAGAGAAGCAGCTATTGAGGTTTTACAAAAATATAATATTTTTATAACTTCTTTAAAAGAGGTTAAACAAAAGCCTTTACTGGCAAAAGAAATAAAAATACCCCGAGGAATTTCTCAAAAAGAGATAATGTTATTTTCTAGGCAAATAGCTGCCATGCTTGACTCCAAGATTCAGCCAGCCGAAGCTTTTTCGGCCTTGGCTCAAAAGACCAGGAATCCTGCTTTTCAAGAAATAATATATAAAATTTCTGATAGTATTCGGGGAGGGCTTTCTTTATCTAAGGCTTTTTCTCGTTATCCCAAAATTTTTTCTACTTTTTATATCGGAATGATAAAAGCAGGCGAGGTTTCAGGAAATCTTTCCCAGGTTTTAAGAAAATTATCCAAGCACCTGCAGCAAGAATATCATTTTCGTTCCCAGATAATTGGAGCAATGATTTATCCCGCCATAGTTTTTTTGGTTTTTATTTTAATTTTTCTTTTCCTTTTAGTTTATGTTATTCCTAAATTAACTGAGGTATTAATAGAAACAGGTAAAGAACTTCCCTTAGTTACCAAAATTGTTATTGCTATCTCTAATTTTTTTGTAAGCTACTGGTGGATAATTCTCCTAATTTTAGTTGCCATCTTTGCCTTTTTTTA
>PETY01000008.1 GCA_002780915.1 Candidatus Nealsonbacteria bacterium CG02_land_8_20_14_3_00_34_20
ATTTTTAACGCGGATTAAAATAAAGTCGAAGAGATAAATCTCTTCTCCATCTTCATTTTTAATAAATTAAAAACTCGATATATGTTGATTGATGATGTAAAAATACGGGCGACAGCCGGGACCGGAGGAAAAGGAGCGGTGGCGTTTAATAAAAACCTGATGTCTTTGGGCCCGGTTGGTGGCAGCGGCGGCAAAGGTGGCAGTATTTATATTGAAGGGATTTCTGACTTGAACGCGCTAAATAAATTCCGTTTTGAAAAAGAAATTAAAGCTAAAAACGGGCAGGACGGTCGTTCGCAATTTCGCGACGGCAACGACGCGAAAGATCTGGTTCTGTCGGTTCCTGTCGGAACCGTGGCGCATAATCTAAAAACAGGCGAAGATATTGAGATAACTAAAATCGGCCAGCAGGTAGTAATTGCCCGCGGGGGAGCCGGAGGAAAGGGTAATTTCCATTTTCGTTCCTCGACCAATACAACTCCGAAAGAATTTGAATACGGAGAGCCGGGAGAATTTCTTGAAATCCGTTTTGAATTAAAATTGATTGCCGATGTGGGATTTGTAGGACTGCCCAATGTCGGCAAGTCAAGTTTGCTTAATGAACTGACCAACGCCAAAAGCAAAGTGGCAAATTATCCGTTCACGACCTTGGAGCCGAATTTAGGCGCGTATTATGATTTGATACTTGCCGATCTTCCCGGGCTTATTGAGGGTGCATCTAAAGGCAAGGGCCTCGGTATTAAATTTTTACGGCACATAGAGCGCACGAAAATCCTTTTTCATTTTGTAGCCGCAGATTCGACAGATCCCGTCTCGGATTATAAAACGGTGCGCAGCGAGCTAGAGACATACAATAAACTGCTTCTGGAAAAGCCGGAATATCTTTTTATAAGCAAAAAAGACGTAGTTTCAGAGAACGCCGCCAACGAAGTGACAAGGAATCTCAAAAAATTAAATAAAAATACAATACAGATTTCCATATTTGATTGGGACAGCATTGAACTTGTCAAAAAAATACTCAATAGCTTAATCTCGGAGAAAACAGAACAGAAAAGATAGTTTATCAAAAGAAGAAGTAAAACTATACAAAGAGATAGAAGCTGAGCTACGATTTTTCGCCCAGGAAGTATTTCCTCGGGCTTTTATTATGATATAATTTATTAAGGTCGAATTTTTAACTAAATTTAACTAAATAATAAAATAAAGAGTGAAAACTATGCTGTCACAAATACCAATAAATCTTGAAAAAATAAAGAAAGAAAATTTGGACAAAGAGATATTAAGAGTAGGTATTATAGCTGAATTAGATGCTGTAAATCTTTATGAGCAAATGGCAGTTACGACCGAAAACGAAAACATTAAGAAAATTCTTTTAGATATAGCAAAAGAAGAAAAGACTCATGTAGGAGAATTTCAGACACTATTATTAAAAGAAGACGCGGAACAGGCAAAAGAATTAGAAGAAGGTAAAAAAGAAGTTGAAGAGTTGACAGATTAAGGAAAGTAAGCAAGATATGGATTTAAAAAAAATTGAAAAGGTATTAGCAAAAGAGCCGCCTTTTCGTTTAAAACAAGTAAAAAAAGCACTTTTTCAGGATTTAATTGAGAACTGGAATAAAGCCACTATTCTACCCCAGAATTTACGCCAAAAATTATCAGAGAATTGTCCAATTTCAGAATCAAAACCAGAAAAAATCCTAACTTCAAAAAATAATCAAACAATTAAAGTCGTTTTTGGATTAAAGGACGGACTAAAAATTGAATCGGTTTTAACGAAACACAAGGACGATAGAAGAACGGTCTGTGTTTCTTCCCAAGTGGGCTGCGCAATTGGCTGTCGGTTTTGCGCTACTGGTCAACAAGGATTCAAGAGAGATTTAACAAGTTCGGAAATAATTGAACAGACTTTATTTTTTGCTCGGCTTTTGAAAAAAGAGAAAGAGAAAGTTACAAATGTAGTTTTTATGGGTATGGGAGAGCCATTTATGAATTACGACAATGTTCTGGAGGCGATAAAAATTTTAAATGATAAAGAGGGATTTAACTTAGGAGCAAGACGCATTTCCATTTCAACCGTAGGGATAATTGAAGGAATTAAGAAGATATCCCAAGAGAAACTACAAGTGAATTTGGCAATTTCTCTTCACTCTCCAAATAATAAATTACGTTCAAGGCTAATGCCGATAAACAGGAAGTATTCAATTGAAAAGATTTTAGCAGCAGTTGATGATTACATTAAGAAAACAAAAAGAAGAGTAATGTTTGAATATCTAATGATAGACGGAGTTAACGATTCTGAAAAAGAAGCAGAAAAATTGTCGAAAATACTAAGAAAACCTTTATATTTTGTTAATCTCATATCTTTTAATCCCATTGGTCATTCTCAATTTAAACCCTCGGCGGGTTGGAAAATTAAGAAATTCAAAGATATTTTAGAAAAGTCCGGCATAACGGTTACTCAACGTTATCGTTTCGGCCGCGAAATTCTTGCCGCCTGCGGCCAGTTAACCGGTCGCATCAAAAATGGGGTCAACCCTGTTTAGAAGTGTAGAAGTTTGGCTTATACGCTTCCAATCGTCAATCCGCCTTTTGGCGGAGGCGATTTTTTGGTAGCATAAACATATGCCTTTATCTATCGGGATTGTTGGTTTGCCGAATGTAGGCAAATCAACTTTATTCCAAGCTATCACAAAAAAGCAAGTAGACTGCTCTAATTATCCTTTTTGCACAATTGACCCGAATATCGGCGTTATTGCCGTACCCGACGAGAGGGTGGATAAGCTGGCAAAATTAACTAATTCAGCTAAGAAGATTTATACTACTATAGAATTTATTGATATCGCCGGTTTGGTTAAGGGCGCCAATAAGGGGGAGGGGCTGGGTAATAAATTTTTGGCCAATATCAGGGAGGCCGATGCGATAATTTATGTTTTGCGTTGCTTTAAAAACGAAAAAATTCTCAATGTCCAACCCAGTATAGGTGTTTTAAGAGATAAGGAAATTTTAGATACAGAGATAGCTCTTAAAGATTTAGCAACCGTAGAAAAAAGGATTCAGGATCTAGAGAAAGAAATTAAGTCGGGAACAAAGGAAACGGCTAAAGAATTAAAAGTTTTAACAAAAGCGCAAGAATTTCTTGGTCAGGGAGAGATATTGGTTGAAAAATCTTGGGATGAAGAGGAAAAAAAGATACTTAATAGTTATCAGCTCTTAACTTTAAAACCGAGATTGTATTTATTGAATGGTTCCGAGAATGAAGTTCCGGCGGAAATAATAGAAACTTTCAAAAAAAATCATTGGCAGTTTCTGGTCATTGATATATTAACCGAACTTGAGGCAGCGGATTTTAGTTCCGAGGAAAGAATATCTTTTGGTCTGCCGTCGGAATCAAAGATAGACGCTTTAATAAAAGAGTCTTATAAATTGCTTGAATTAGTAACCTTTTTTACCACTGTAGGCGATAAAACGCAGGCTTGGACGCTTGAGAAAGGAAAAACAGCTCCCCAGGCAGGCGGAGCGGTACATAGCGATTTTGAAAGCTATTTTATCAAGGCGGAAGTAATTAACTGGCAGGAGCTTGTTAATGCTGGAAGCTTTGCAGCGGCCAGGGGAAAAGGATTAATCCGCACGGAAGGAAAGGGATACATCGTGAAGGATGGCGATGTAATTGAAATTAAAAGCAGCGCTTAACTGGTTGCGCAGTTCTCCAAACTTATTATGATTGAAGCTAATAAACAAATTAAAAAAGATTTAGTAAACCAGGGATTAAGTCAAGGTAAGGTTTTTTCTGTTTCAGAATATATCCAGCTTTTAAATGTTGTTCTTAAAAAATGCCAAGCTAAAATTATCGGAGAGGTTAGCCAGGTAAAAATAAGCAGACCGGGCCATATTTATTTTTCTTTAAAAGATAAAAACGAGAGCGGCCTGATTGAATGTGTTATCTGGAGATATAATTATGGTTTATGCGGCGTTGAGTTAAAAGAAGGGTTGGAAGTAATAGTGTTTGGCAATCCGGATATATACGCTCCTTGGGGCAAATTCCAATTTAAAGCGGAAACAGTTGAGGTGGCGGGAAAAGGCAAACTGAAAGAGGAATACGAAAAACTTAAGAAGAAATTAACGGAGCAAGGATTTTTTAGCAAAGAGAGAAAACGTCTAATTCCTTCCTGTCCTAAAAAAATTGGAGTTATAACATCCAGCAGAGGGGCAGTTATTCATGATTTCAACAGTAATCTCAAAAAATTTGGTTTTGAAGTAAAATTAATTGATTCTTTGGTAGAAGGCCAGCAGGCAGTAAAAGACTTATTGCTGTCTATTCGTTTGTTTAGAAAACAGGACATTGATGTTTTAGTTATTATGCGCGGAGGCGGTTCCTTGGAATCATTGCTGGGTTTTAATAATGAAATTTTGGTTAGAGAAGTAGTTAACTTTCCCGTTCCGGTAATTGCTGGAATTGGGCATGATAAAGATGTATCTTTGGTAGCTTTAGCTGCGGATGTAATGGTTTCTACGCCTACGGCAGCTGCTAATATTTTAAATCAATCTTGGGAGCGAGTCTGTTTGAATATAAATCGCCACTCTAAAGCTCTTATTTATACATATAGTCAATGGTTGTTAAAGATAAATTCTGAAATAAAGCATTCATTTTATAAGATGAGCTCTCGTCTGGAAATAATTTTTAGAAAATACCGCAAAATTGAAGGTAAACTTAAAATTAGCCTTTCAAAGATTAAATTTACAATATCCGAACAAAGAACTTTTTTAAACGATAATGGCAGATTAATTATTAAATTATTTAGCCGGTTACTATCCCAAACCAACAAGAACATTGCCAAATCGTGGAATAAATCTTTAGAGCCTAAGTTCTTGTCTTCTTTTAAAGCAATTCTTTTATGTATAGCCACAGTTGAAAAAGGAATTAATTACAATAATCCTGGACGCCAGCTTCGTTTAGGTTATTGTATTGCTCGAGGCGGCGGTAAGATTATTAAAAGCGTGAAAAGTGTCAAATTAGAACAGGAGATTGATTTGCAGGTAAATGATGGTATGATTAAATCTAAAGTAAAAAATATAAACAAAAATAAAAAAAATGGCTAATGAAAATTTAAACGACAATCTTAAACGTCTTTCGGAAATTTCTAATTGGTTTGATAGTCAAGAAGAAATCGATGTGGAAGAGGGTTTAAAAAAAGTAAAACAAGCTGCAGAGCTTATCAAGGCAAGCAAAAAAAGACTTAATGAGGTTGAAAATAAATTTGAAGAAATCAAAAAAGACATTGAGGGCGAAATAGGCGACAGCGAAATTAATCAAAATTAAGCATTTGATGTACAAGCATGTTCAGGTTAAAATTTCTGGGCAGGTCCAAGGAGTATTTTTTCGAGCCAATACTCAAAAAATTGCTCAAAGTTTAGGATTAAAAGGTTTCGTTAAAAATGAACCAGATGGAGGAATTTTAATTATAGCCGAAGGAGAACAAGAAAAATTAGAAGAATTAGTTAAATGGTGCCATCAAGGTCCTTCGAGAGCAATGGTAGAAAAGATAGATATAAGCTGGCAAGAGCCTAAGCAAAAATTTAAGAATTTTGAAATAAAATATAACTCATAAATTTAAAAACCCTAGTAAAAACTAGGGTTTTTTAATTATTCTACCACTACTTTTGTTCCTTCCGGAGCCCACCAATAAAGCCATTGAGCATCCTCATTGCTTAAATTAACGCAGCCATGACTATGAGGTCTGCCAAAATCTTGGTGCCAATAAGTGCCATGTAAAGCCGCGCCACTGGAAGTAAAAAACATAGTCCAGCCTATCCCCGGTAAATCATATTCATCGGTAAAACCAAATTCTTTCATAGGACCTTGCATACATGCGCTTAATTCTTTTCTAAAAATTCTGAAAACGCCAAGAGGAGTTGGAGAATCTTTAAGTCCAGCAGAAATAAGAGCGGAAAACACCTTTTTGTTTTTCTCGTATGCTTCTACTTTCTGTTGGGAAATAGTAACCTTAATCCATTTGTCTTCAGGTTTTGTCTCAGGGAAAACCGAGAACATCTCTTTTGTTTCAATAGGTTCTGCGAGTGTTTCATTATCATACTTCTGGGCGAAATACCACCAAGTATCAGATGAAGGAAATCTTTCCGGATATCTCGTGCATCCCAACCAAACTATTTTAGCGCCATACCAAATCTCTTTTTCTGTTTCTTTTATTTTCTCAGCTTTTAATAGCATTCCTTTTCTAAACTTCCAAACAATTTCTGACTTTACCGTTGGCTGACTCCGGACTCGAAGTACTGGGGCAGTAATGAGTATATATTCTTCTTTTTCGGTAATTTCTGAAGATTCTTTCTTGGATTGTAGTGATTCCTCCGCTTCTTTTGACGCCTCTTTGGAAATTGCTTCTTTTTGAGTAGGTTCCTTAGCAGGCTCTGTAGAAATTGGTTCTGTGGAGGAGACAAATAAATAAAAAATCAGACCAATTCCAACTAGGGTAACTGTAAAAAGTACAATTTTTGAAAATCTCATTTTTAATTTTTAAACGAACTGCTCAGCCATAATTGAGCTGAAGACAGTTGTTAAAGCTTAATCTTCAGCCTCGACTAATAGCTGATTCTCAATTATAAAATAATTCTATTAGTAAGTCAAGAGAATGAGGCAATGTCTCTAGATAATTGAAAAAATACCTATCAAAGATAGAGGGTTTACATGAATTATTTATTGAGTTAAAATTAAATAATATTAAAAGAATTGGAGATGCCAGATACTCAAGTGGAGATTATTTTTCAAAAAAATAAATTTATGCTAAAATTATTAAAGGTATGGAGTATCGACTAATTGCAATTTTACTTTTTAGTTTAGTTATCCTCCTTTTAATCGGCATCTTTTTAATTTGGCATAGAATTAATAAAAACCGGGCAAGGTTAGCTAAAGAAACCCAAGAGGCAACTTCGTCTTTAGTTAAAAACTTTGAGATTTTAAGAGAAGAAATTCAAAAACAAATTAATAATTTAGGTAAAAGAGAGAGAGTTTCTGCCAAAGATAAACAAAGTTATTTTAAACTTAAAGAAGCTTTGGATATTTCGGAGAGATATATAGGTAAAGAAATCAAAGATATAGAAAAAGAGTTAAAATAAGAACCATTCGTCGCTTCGCTCCTCAGAACCTTGATTTCTCACTTTGTTCGAA
>PETY01000014.1 GCA_002780915.1 Candidatus Nealsonbacteria bacterium CG02_land_8_20_14_3_00_34_20
CCTGAATTAAGAACCATTCGCTTTTGAATTAAGAATCTTCTTTTAAAGGAGTTGATTCTATTCTTCTAACGTATTCACCATTTTCAGTATTAATCTCAACAATATCGCCCTCTTTAATAAATAAGGGGGCGTTTATTTTTGCTCCGGTTTCTAAAATAATTACTTTTGTTCCACCCTGAGCGCGGTCGCCCTTAATACCCGGTGAAACTTCAATAACTTTTAATTTAACTTTAATCGGCAAAATGATATTAATTATTTTATCCTGAAACATTAATCCCTGAACTTCCTGCCCAGGTTTTAAAAAATAAACAGCTCTGTCAATTTGCTCCTGAAGCAACTCAAATCTATCTCTGGGATTATCTTTTTTACAAAAAATAAATTTTCTTCGGCTCGCCCCGTTAGAGAATTTTTCTCTAACAGAGTAAGAATATAAAAATTTTGCCTCTATCTTTTTAATCTCAGCTTCTTCAAAATTTTCTGAAGGATGAATTGTTTTGGAGATTATATTACAGGAGATTAAGTTTCTCAACCGTGCCTGCAGAACCGAATGACCCCTTCCTTTAAATAAATGAGAGGCTTCTAAAATCCGATAAGGCTGATTATCAATAATAATATCTACTCCTTTTTCTAATTCATTAAATGACAGCATAGTTTTAATTTAGCTTTGAGTTTATTTTATGGTTCGCCATTCTATTTCTTTTTCCTCTCCAGCAAATTCTAACCACTGGCCACCTTCATCTATTACATACCATTTCTTTCTGGTTTGAGACCAGACCATATGGTTTCCTTGAAAATATGGTTTTTTAATGATTTCTTTTGGTTTTAACCTATCTAATTCTAACCATTTTTTAAAAACTGTTTCAATGGCATAATCTAAATTTCTTGAGCCTGCCCATTGGGCTACTTTATAAATAGCTTCCTTAGCTTTCCTTGCTGAACCTGCTAATTCTAAAAGTTGTTTAGCTGATTTAGTATATCTGGAGTAAACTATCTCTCTTTTTTTAGCATTTTTCTTTAATTGATCCAGGCTTACTCCTTTTGTTTCAAAATAATAAGTTATAATTTGGCGAATTGCTGTTTCTTTTTTTAATTCTTCATAATATTTGATTTTGCCTGTTTTTAAATACTCTTCAATCTTTTGGGAAATACTTTTTCCAATTCCGGGAATTTTATCAATACCTTTTAAGCCTTCTTTTTCATAAACCTTAAAAATGTTTTCTTTCAATTCTTCTAATTTCAAAGCCGCTTTCCTGTAAGCCTTTGGTTTATAAGCCACTCCTTTTATCTCTAAAAGTTCAGCAATTTCGTTTAAAATTTTAGCAATTTTTTTATCAACCATTTTTATTTTAAATTTTTCAAAAGATATTGATAAAATTTTATTGCTTTTTTAAGCTCCTCTTCCCCCTTTTTTGTAATTTTATAAATTCTTCTCTTTTCTTTTAGCTCACTTTTTACAAGTCCATCATTTTCTAATCTATAAAGGACTCGGTAGGGAGTAATTTTCCCTGGTTTAAAGCCAAAATTTTCTTGAACCAAAAGGGGAAGCTTCCAGGCATATATTTCACTTTTATATCTTAAAAGAGAAAGGATATAGAGCCAGAGATTTTCTTTAGTATTAGATTTTTTAAGGTGTTCAATAGGCAACATAAGATAACTTAACAACTTACAACTTACAACTAAATAACTTTACAACTTATAACTAAAAAGTTTTCCACAGGGGGACTTGACAAGTTATTTTACGATGATAAAATAGTTTATAATAGTAAAATAAAGGTCACAAAACTATATTAATATAATTTAATCAATATGTCAAAACAAACTTTCAAGAACTCTCAAGGGGTCCACCAAGGTCGGAGCATTAAAATAGCCATTGCCGGAGCGGGAAACTGCTCTTCAAGTTTAATTCAGGGTATTTATTATTACAAAGACGTTGCCGGCAATGATGAATTGGTTCCGGGATTAATGCATAATGTAATAGGAAATTATAAAATATCAGACATAAAACCAGTTTGCGCATTTGATGTTGATAAAAGGAAAATAGGAAAGGATTTATCAGAGGCGATTTTTGCTTTGCCTAATTGTACAAAAATATTCTGTAAAGATATTCCTAAAACCGGGGTAAAAGTAAAAATGGGACCGGTTTTAGACGGGGTAGCTCCTCATATGGAAGAATATCCGGAAGACAAAAGGTTTGTTATTTCAAAGGAAAAGCCAGTAGATGTGGCCGAGGAATTAAAAAAGAGCGGGGCTGAAATTTTAATCAATTATATGCCGGTTGGCTCTCAGAAAGCAACTGAATATTATGCCAAGGCAGCTTTAGAAGCGGGATGCGCTTTTATCAATTGTATGCCGGTTTTTATAGCTTCTGAACAACAATGGCAGGAAAAATTTGAAGAAAAAAGACTGCCTTGTATCGGTGACGATATTAAAAGCCAGGTGGGGGCAACGATTGTTCATAGAATTTTATCTCACCTTTTTGCGGAAAGAGGAGTAAAAATAGAAAGGTCTTATCAACTGAATTTCGGTGGAAACACAGATTTTATGAATATGCTTTCGCGGGCCAGACTGAAATCAAAAAAAATATCCAAAACAGAAAGTGTTGAATCTCAACTTGCGCGGAGATTAAGTTATGATAATCTTCATATAGGCCCTTCTGATTATGTTCCTTTTCTAAAAGATAATAAGATTTGTTTTATTAGAATAGAGGGAAGGAAATTCGGCAATGTGCCGATTGAGCTTGAACTTCGCCTTTCGGTTGAAGATTCGCCGAATTCAGCAGGATGTGTTATAGATTTAATAAGATTATTGAAATTAGCTCTTGATAGAAAAGTTTCAGGAGCTCTTATTTCTTCGTCCGCCTATTTTATGAAACATCCGCCCCAGCAATTCACCGACGAAAAAGCCAGAGAAATGGTGGAAGAATTTATTAAAGGTCAACGCGAGCGTTAATTAACAACTAAACAATTAACAACTGACAACTAAAAAGTATGGAACCATTTAAACGTTTTAAAAACTTAAATACTGAAGGAAATTTATGGATTTATATTTTATGTCTAGGAAAAGAAGGAGAAGTTTGTGATGAGGATGTCAGGAAATTGATTTTTGAAAAGTTCGGATTTTTGCCCGGGAATCTTTTGGTAGGCAGAGTGTTGTATCGCTTAAGAAAAAAAGGGTATATAAAAGCCGAGAGATATAAAGGGAAAAAGGCATACAGCACCACAGAGGAGGGCGGAAAAGAGCTTGAAAAAACAAGAGCTTTCTGCCAGGAATTACTGCAAAAAATTTAAGCTTCAAAATTCTCATAAAATAAAAAAATAAAAGACAGTAAAAAGAATTGTCTATAATCTTTTTGAAGAATCAAAAAAATTGCCTATGTTAGATTTACACAGGAACTTGTTTGAAGGATTAGAAAGAAGGTTGGGTAAAATTTTTTCTTTTTTACCTATTACTCCGAATCAATGTACTCTGATTTCTGTCTTATTTGCTTTGATTAGTTTATATTTTTTAATAAAACAAAACTTAATATTGGCAATTATTTTTTTTATAATTGCCGGATTTTTAGATTTTGTTGATGGGGCAGTAGCGAGGTATAAAAATATCGCTACTGAAATGGGAGCTTATTTAGACACGATTGCCGACCGTTATGTAGAGGCAATTTTATTATTTGGAATGTTATTTTTATCTTTACCAAAAATTTTACTTCCGAGTTATATTTGGATTTTTTTAATTTTATTTGGCTCAATTTTAACCACCTATGCCAAAGCAGCGGCCAAAGAGAAAGATTTGGTTTTTCAAGAATTAAAAGGAGGAATTTTGTCTCGTGGTGAAAGAATAATTTTGTTAATAATTTCTCTAATCTTGGGAATTTTCAATTTCTTTTGGATGGCTTACCTCTTAATAATTATTGCCATTTTGACAAATTTCACTGCCCTCCAAAGAATATTAATGGCCATAAGAATCAATAAAAAAACTGAAGTATAGATAAAAATTTTCTCAATAAACCGGAATATCTAATCTTTTGGTTGCCAAAAGAGATGAAGTAATCTTCCCAGAGTAGGAAAGACGTAAACAAAAATAGGGGATTGCTTGCCAATAATTTTTATTTTCTTTTGCAAAAGCAATTCTTTAAATTCTTGGGAATTTTTGGCACCAGCTTCAATGTAGGCATTGCCAACTTCAAAACAAGAATGGGCATCGCTGCCAGCGGTTATTGATAAATTATTTTTTTGGGCAAAATTAAAAGATTTTTGATTTCCTTTTTTTGATTGGTTTCTGGCATTAAAAACTTCTATTCCATCGGCTAAATATTTATACTTTTCTAATTCCTTAAATGGCTTTCTCCAGCAATAGGGGTGGGCGATAATCGCTATCCCGCCTTGTTTTTTTATTTCATCTATTACTTCCTCAACGCTTTTTTCTTTTGGGTTTATTTCTTTTTTTAAAAAATACCCCAAAATTTCTCCAACTGTTTTTCCTTCTTTTTTAATCTTTATTTCCTGTCCTAAAATTAAAATTGCCTTTAATTTTTCTGCCGCCTCAATTGCTTCCTGCCAGCCGGCAGCTGTGTTGTGGTCAGTTAGAGCAATACCGTTAAGCCCTTTTTTAAGGGCTGATTTAATTAATTTCTCCGGCGAACAGATGCCGTCATTTGAATAATAACTATGACAATGCAGGTCTATTTTCATAACTTTACAATTTTACAACTAACAACTTACGAATTATTGGTGTTTTTCTACTTCAAATTTGTAAATTAGAATCTCTTCTTGGGTGGAATCTATTCCGCCTTTTTGGCAGGCAATGGAAATTTGCTCATCTATTGTATTAATTCCTTCCAAACCCGGCAATAAAAGTCCTGTTTTATGGGACACGACGCCGTCGAACATTACATCAATACTGTCTTGTCCGTTTAAGTTTTTCGAAGAAAAATTTGGGCGGGTTTTTACAATAATACCATATTCTTTGGGATCTAATTCTTTGATATTCTTAATCAATTCTGGCTCACTTAAAATATAAACAGTATAAGAAAGATAAGGGAGTTCCTCTTCTTTTACTGGTCCAAATCGATAATCCTCGGTAGCCGCAGCAATGGCATTGTGAATGATTTCTTCGGCAATATTCTCTCTTTTCGGCAAATAAGTTCCAATACATCCTCGCAGTTTACCCATTTCTTCAATTGTTATGAAAGTACCAGCCCTCTTTTTTAAAAACCCTTCTGGTAAATTTGCGGGCGGTTCAATAATTTCCCCTTTTTTAATATAGGTTTCAACAGTTTTTTTTGCTAAAGAAACTAAAGAATGCATATTAATGAATTTCAATCCCAGCTACTTTTATATTTTCCTAATTTATAGGTCTTGAATAATCCTTTTTCATTCTCTTGAAACCTCTCCGGAGTAATATTTTTTAACTTTTAATTTGAAAATTAACTACCAAATATCCTACTCCAAATGGTCCCTCATAAGATAAAATTTCTGGTTGCCACAGAGCTCCCGAGGCTTCTAAAATTCCCAAAAGAAAAGAAAAAGACCTCAAACCGCATTCACCAGCTTCTGGATATATTTCATCTAATTTCAAAATTGTTTCTATATCTTTCTTTTTCAAGGATTCTATCAAGGCCCTATCAAATTTCGGACCATCCGGATGGAATCCGTAAGGACCTTCTTCTTTCAAGCAGTGAGACATATCACCGGAGGCGATAAGGGCGACTTTTGACTTTTGTCCGCCAGAGGACGGATTATTTTTTAACTCATAGTAAGCCTTTTTACCTTCTTTAAAATAAAATTCAGGCTCTTCTAATCCCATCAAATAGGTTTTAATCTCGCCTTTAAAATTTTTTGCTATAAAATATAATGGAACATTGAAACCCCAACCAGGATGGGGAGAGGAAATAATAATTGAATCTGGCTTTGCTTTCTGAAATTTCTTAGATAACAAACTTAAAGCTTCCAAGGTTTTTTTTACTTTTTTACGGTCTTGGGCAGAGCCGATCGATGGAAGCAGTATTGGCGGGTGAGGTGCAAGGCAAGCAAAATTTATCATAAAAAATGACTAATTCCTAATTTCTAACAACTAATCAAATCCCAATGACTAATGACCAAATGACTAAAATTTTAGACATTAGATATTTTGGCATTAGACATTAATTAGAAATTAGGTCAATTAGAAATTAGAAGTTTATAATGTTAAGGTCTTGGCCGCACTTTGGGCATTTCCCATTTTTATCATATCTTTCAACAAAATAACCATATCTTTTAATAGCCAACTCTCCACATTCTGGACAAAATGTATCTTCTCCTTCTAATCCTGGGATATTACCAATGTAAACATATTTCAAACCCATTTTTTTACCAATATGATAGGCATTTTCTAAAGTTTCAACCGGAGTATCGGGCAAATGCTGAAGTTTCCAAGAAATTGCTCCACAGAATTGAGTAACGTGCCATGGAATTTCAGGACTCAATTCATTTTTAATAAACTTAGCAATATTTTTAAAAATTTCTTCTTTGTCATTTAAAGTAGGTATTACTAAAGTGGTAATTTCGGTCCAAATCTTTTTCTGTTCTAGCCGTTTTAAAGTATCCAAAATAGGCTGTAATTTTCCCCCGCAATATTTAACATAAAAATTATCATTAAAGCTTTTTAAATCTATATTTGCTGCATCTAAATAAGGAGAGATTAAATCAAATAATTCCTTTGACCAAAATCCATTAGAAACCCAGCAATTTTTTATCCCTTGCTTTTTTGCTAATTTCATTATATCCAGAGCATATTCTGAAAAAACAGCAGGAGAGGTATAAGTATAAGAAATGCTGGGAAGCTGATTTTTTTTAGCCAACTCCACAATTTCTTTAGGTGAGATTTCTTCTCCAATAATTTTTCCAGTTGATTGAGGCATCTGGGAAATAGAATGATTTTGGCAAGAATGGCATCTGAAATTACAACCGACTGTAGCTACTGATAAAGATTGACTACCTGGTAAAAAATGAAAAAATGGCTTTTTCTCAATTGGATCAATATTTACAGCGCAAGCTTTTCCATAATTTAGAGAATAGAGTTTG
>PETY01000005.1:0-23253 GCA_002780915.1 Candidatus Nealsonbacteria bacterium CG02_land_8_20_14_3_00_34_20
ATTTGGAGAAATTCTATAAACTGACCGTAGGCAGAGAACTAAGAATGATAGAATTAAAGAAGAAGATTAAAGAACTGGAGGAGAAATTAGCAAAATAAAAATGTCTACTTTTTATATTGTAGCTACTCCTATTGGAAATTTAGAAGATATTTCAAAACGTGCCCTCCGGATAATATCGGAAGTTGATTTAATTTTGTGCGAAGATACAAGAGTAACAAAAAAATTATTAGACCATTACGAAATAAAAACTCCCACTTTAAGCTATCATCAGCATTCTAAATTGAGAAAAATAGAATACATTTTGGATTTGTTACAACATAATAAAAATCTAGCCCTAGTTTCCGATGCTGGCACTCCAGGGATTTCTGACCCGGGAAATAAATTAATTAAGAGAATAATTGAGTTGTTAAGTAATCAAGTAAAGATTGTTCCTATCCCTGGCCCTTCGGCAGTAACTTGTGCAGCCTCTATTTCCGGATTTTCTATGGATAAATTTATTTTTATGGGTTTTCCACCGACAAAGAAAAAAAGAAAAAAGTTTTTTGAAGAAATTATAAACTCAAAATATCCCGTTATTTTTTATGAATCCCCTTATAGAATTCTAAAATCATTGAATGAATTAAAAAATATATCTCTGGCCTTAGGAATAGAACTTCAGGTAGTCGTTTGTCGGGAGCTTACAAAAAAATTCGAAACGATTTATCACGGAACGATTGAAGCGGTAATTAAAAGAATTGAGAAAGATGAAATAAGAGGAGAGTTTGTTGTGGCTATAAAAAGAAAACGCTAAATTTCAAACAGAATTAAATTTATGATAAGATTAAAAGAGGTTAAACCTCTTTTTTAAAATTATGAGCAAAACCAAAATAAGAAACATTTATATTGGAGTGGCCTGGCCTTATGTAAACGACCTTTTTCATATCGGGAATTTAGCCGGCGCTTACTTGCCCCCCGATATTTTTTCCAGATTCCACAAATTGAAGGGAAATAAAGTTTTAATGGTATCGGGCTCAGATTTCCACGGAACCCCAATTACCATTCGAGCAGAGCAGGAGAGGAAGAAGCCCGAGGAGATTGCAGAAAGATATCATAAACTCGATAAGGAATATCTCCAGAAGTTCAATATTGATTATGACTTATATACTTCTACCCACACCTCAATTCACAAAAAGATGGCGCAGAAGATGTTTTTGGAATCATTAAAGAAGGGATTTATTAGCATTAAAAAGACCGAACAACTTTACTCAGAAAAATCTAAAAAATTTCTTCAGGATAGATATATAGAAGGAGAGTGTCCTTATTGTCATAACAGGGACGCCAGAGGAGACCAGTGCGAAAAATGCGGGAGAGCTCTAGATGCTTTAGAGCTCATTAATCCTATATCAAAAGTAGACAAAAGCCCCCTTATTCAAAAAACAACGGAGAATTATTTTCTTAATCTTTCCAAACTTCAAAAAGAAATAAAGAGATGGCTTCTATTAAAAAAAGAAATAAGAGAGTGGGAGAGAAAAGAAGTTTTGGGGTGGATTCAAGAAGGTTTAAAACCTCGTGCCATCACGCGCGACATAGATTACGGCGTGCCACTTCCTGTATCAAAGATTCCCAAAAATAAGCGCATTAAGAATATCTTAAACAAGCGGTATTACGTATGGTACGAGGCAGTAGTGGGGTATCTCTCTGCTGCCATTGAATACTCCCAAAGAAAGAAAAAGCCAAACTACTGGAAAGAGTTTTTTTACAAAAAAGATGGAGAAACTTATTATTTTGCAGGTCAAGACAATCTCGTGTTTCATCTTATCAACTGGCCTGCCCAACTGATTGCTTACGACAAAAAAATTAACCTTCCTGCCAATGTTTTTGTCAACAGATTCCTTTTTTTAGAAGGGCAAAAAATGTCTAAAAGTCGAGGATGGTTTATTGAAACCCCTTATCTTGTTGAGCGCTATCCAATTGACGCCGTTCGTTTTTATCTGGCTTTCAATATGCCCGAGAAAAAAGAGCTTAACTTCACCTGGCGCGATTTTATTGAAACAAATAATAATATTCTTGTGGCGGTAATCGGAAATTTTATCCATCGTTTATTAACTTTCAGTCAAAAAAATTTTGATAGTAAATTTGATATTTCTTCTCATATCCTTGACCCGGGAGTAAAATCTCTTTTAAACAAAACTTTTAAAAAGGTAGCTGCTTTTTTAGAGAAAGGAGAATTTCGCGCCTCTCTCCAGGAAATTATGAATCTTGCCTCTTTCGGCAACAGATACGTAGATAGACATCAGATATGGAAGTTAGTAAAAGAAAATCCAAAAAGAACCAAAACTATTGTGCTTAATGGCTTGGCTATTATTGAAGCTCTAAGAATTCTTCTTTACCCTTTTTTGCCCGGGAGTATGGAGGAATTAAATAGACTTCTTGGCCACCGGCAAAAATTTATTTTTCAGAAAGGAAAAAGTCAATGGGTTTTTTCAGAACATCCGGAACCCATTAATCTTACTTCGGAGATTATCCCTCTCTTTCCAAAGATTGATGAAAAAAATATAGATATTGAGGTTCGCGCCCTTCACGGTCATCTAAAATAAACCTTTTTCGAGTTTTGCGCATTCGAAAATTTTAAAATTTTTTTATTTCTTATGCTAATTGATACCCATGCCCACTTAAATTTTGCCGCTTTTGAAAAAGACGTAAAAAAGATTATTCAACGTTCTGTAGAAAATGATGTTTGGATGATTAACGTTGGTACCCAATACAATACCAGTGAGAGGGCAGTAGAAATTGCAGATGGATATAAAAAAGGAGTTTATGCTGCGATAGGTTTACATCCCTTACATTTAGAAGAACAAAAATTAGATAAATCGGAGGTCGGTTTTTTACCAAAATTTAAAACCCGCTCCGAAGAATTTGATTACGAGAGATACAAAAAATTAGCTCAATCTGAAAAAGTGATAGCTGTTGGCGAAATAGGTTTGGATTATTACTATAAGCCAAAAACAAAAAGAAAATTGGAAATATTTAAACAGAAACAAAGAGAAGCCCTGTTGAACCAATTAAGATTAGCTCAGGAGTTAGATTTGCCAGTGATTTTTCATTGCCGAATGGCACACGATGATCTCATTCAAACAATTAAACAATTTAACAATTTAACAATGAGAGGCACGATTCATTGTTTTACTGGAAATTGGGAACAGGCAGAAGAATATATGAATATGGGTTTTTACTTAGGTTTCAATGGGATTATTTTTAAATTAAATTTAGATGAAATAATAAGGAAAACTCCTTTAGATAAAATTTTGGTTGAAACCGATTGTCCCTACCTCACCCCAAGTCCAATGACTGGTCGTAACGAACCCTTGTATGTAAAATACGTCGCTGAAAAAATTGCCAAAATTAAAAATTTAAGTTTTGAAGAAATAGCTAAAATTACTACTCAAAACGCCAAAAAATCATTTAAAATAAACCAGTGAATTAATTTTTATTTTTTTTAAATAATATGATATATTAAATGAAGTATTATGGCTAAAAATAATTCCAATTTTTTATTTCAGAGAAAATTTGCTTTTGATTATTGGGATAAAAAAACGACTTCCCTATCTTTCGATTTTGCCAAAGATTATAAGAAATTTTTAAGTAGTTGTAAAACAGAAAGAAAAACAGTTAATTGGATAGAAGGAGAGGCTAGAAAAATAGGATACCAAGTTCTTCAAAATATTGGTCCCAATACTAAAAAGCCTAAATCATTGGCAGGCAAAAAATTTTATAATATTAACCGTGGGAAAAGTATCATCTTTGCCCATTTTGGCAAGAAAAAAATAAGTGATGGTTTGCATTTAATATCGGCTCATATTGATTCTCCTCGTTTGGATTTGAAGATGCAGCCATTTTATGAACAAGAGCATTTAGGATATCTAAAAACTCATTATTATGGGGGTATTAAAAAATATCAGTGGACAGCTCTACCCTTGGCGATTTACGGAGTAGTGGTTAAAACAGGCGGCTCTGTAATTAACATTGAGTTAGGAGAAAAAGAGGATGAGCCAGTTTTAATGATATCCGACTTGCTTCCCCATTTATCAAAAGAGCAAATGGAAAAAAAATTAGAAGAAGCAGTAAAAGCCGAGGAGTTGAATTTAATAATAGGAAATATAGCTCAGCCAGGGAAAAAAGAGGAAGAAAACAGGGTAAAGAAAAACCTACTTTCTCTCTTAAATAAAAAATACGATATTACAGAGGAAGATTTCATCTCTGCTGATTTAGAAATCGTTCCAGTGGGTCAGGCTCGAGATTTAGGATTTGATTCTTCTTTAATCACTGGTTATGGTCAAGATGATAAAATTTGTGCTTTTGCTGCCAGCCGAGCGCTATTTGACCTAAAAAACCCAGAGTTTACTTCTTTAGTAATTTTAGTTGATAGAGAGGAAATAGGAAGCGAGGGAGCCACCGGCGCTACTTCCAATTTTATAATTGATTTTATAGGAGAGTTACTTTATTTAGAACAAGGAGAATATAATGAAAATTACTTAAGAGATGTTCTATCTTTATCAAAAGCAATTTCAGCTGATGTTACTGCGGGATTTGACCCAGATTATGCTGATGTTTTCGACCCAAACAACACAGCTAGATTAGGCGCGGGGGTAGTTTTAGTGAAATACACTGGCCAAAAAGGGAAAGCTTACACTTCTGAAGCCACAGCTGAATATATGGCCTACATCAGGAAGATTTTAAATACGGCTAAAATTAACTGGCAGACAGGTAGTCTGGGCAAAATAGATATTGGAGGAGGAGGAACTATCGCTATGTTTTTAGCCAGGCATAATGTGGATATAGTAGATTGCGGACCCCCAATTCTATCTATGCATGCTCCTTTTGAGATTTCTAGTAAAGCAGATTTATATTCTTCTTATCAATTTTATAAAGCTTTTTTCGGAGCTAAAAAATGAAAAAAGAGAAAAAAATAAAAAGAACAACAAGAAATTAACAGAAACTCGCTCTCTGTTAATTCTTATTTTTTCTACTTTTTTCTATCTTTACTTTTTTCTATCTTTAAGTATTTTTTTCTTTTCTAGTTTATGTATTAATTGTGTTATAAGTTGAATTGGAGAAATTGCATATATGTTTAGTTTATCCGAAAACTTTATCAAAAATCGAGCCATCAGAGGTCGGGTATCTGTTATCCCTCACCTTTTGAAAGGTGTTTTTTATGATAAGATAAATTGATTTATGGAAGAAACAAGAACCTGGAAATACTTATGCATTACAATCCCCAAAAAATAGAATCAAAATGGCAGCAAAGATGGGAGAAGCAAGGACTTTACAGCCCTGATTTAGATAAAGCTGAGAAGCCTTTTTATAATTTAATGATGTTCCCTTATCCTTCAGCCGAGGGTTTACATATTGGTAATATGTATGCTTTTGTTCACTCGGATGCCTATGGTCGTTATATAAGAATGAAAGGCTTTGATGTATTTGAACCAATTGGGTTAGATGGATTTGGGATTCATAGTGAAAATTATGCCCTTAAAATTGGAGAGCACATTAGCGATGTCTCCAAAAGAACAGAAAAACACTTTTACCAGCAGTTAAAGATGATTGGTAATCAGTATGATTTTAAAAGAACTTTAGAAACTTACCAGCCTCAGTATTACAAATGGACTCAATGGATTTTTATCCAAATGTTTAAAAAAGGTTTAGCTTACCAAAGAGAATCTTACGTTAATTGGTGTTCTCAATGCAAAACAGTTTTAGCGGATGAGCAAGTAATAGGAGGATACTGTGAAAGATGCGGTGCTCAAGTTGAAAAAAAATTAACCAAGCAGTGGTTTTTTAAAATTACAGATTATGCTGAAAGATTACTCAAAAATTTAGAATCTCTGTCTACGAGAGCACTGGGCTCTAAAGTAAAAATTAGTAAAGAAATGGCGCAGTCGGGGATTGATTGGTCAGAAAAAACTAAAATTGCTCAAAGGGAATGGATTGGTAAAAGCGAAGGAGTGGAATTTGAGATGGAAATTTTAGATACTGACCAAAAAATAAAAGTTTTTACTACTCGGTTAGATACAATCTTTGGAATGACCTATGCCATTCTGTCGCCGGAACATCCCATTGTTACTTTGCTTCTTAAAACTCAAAATTCCCGCCAGGGGCGAAGCTCGCCCAAGGCGGCAAGAATTCAAAACAGGGAAGAAGTAGAGGAATATATTAAAGAAGCTAAGAAAGAAACTGAATCAGTTCGTACCGATATTACTAAAGAGAAGACAGGTGTTGAATTAAAGGGAATCAGGGTTATAAATCCTTTTAATAAACAAAAAACTCCTCTTTTTATAGCTGATTTTATACTCGGTTATTATGGGACTGGAGCAGTTATGGCTGTTCCTGCTCATGACCAGAGAGATTATGAGTTTGCTAAAAAGTATGGGCTCCCAATTAAAGAAGTAATTAAAAATAAAAATGGTAAATCTTCAGTAGAGAAAAAAGCTTTTGAGAATTACGGAGTATTAATTAATTCTGGAGAATATAATGGTTTAACTTCTTACCAGGCGATTGAAAAAATGATTACTTTTCTGAAAGAAAAAAAGATTGGAGATAAGAAGATAAATTATAAACTTCGAGATTGGTGTATATCAAGACAGCGTTATTGGGGTCCTCCAATACCGATTATCTACTGTGAAAAATGCGGAACCCTGCCAGTGCCAGAAAAAAATTTACCAGTTCTTCTACCAGAAATCGAAGATTTTCGACCAACCGGAACAGATTCACCCTCCCAAGTTTCACAAGGCGAAATTTGGGAAGGCAAGTCTCCCTTAGCTTCAGTGAAAGAATTTGTTAATACTATTTGTCCAAAATGTGGAGCCCCTGCTAAAAGAGAAACAGATGTCTCAGATACTTTTTTGGATTCTGCTTGGTATTTTTTTAGATATCCTTCGCTTGATTATCAGGATAGAATTTTTGATAAACAAAGGACTCAAAAATGGCTTCCAGTTGATATGTATATAGGAGGGCAAGAACATGCTTGCTTACATCTTTTATACAGCCGTTTTATTACGATGTTCTTTAAAGATTTAGGTTTAATTGATTTTGAGGAACCTTATAAAAGATTTTTTGCTCACGGCCTTTTAATTAAAGAAGGGGCCAAAATGTCGAAATCAAAAGGCAATATTGTTAATCCTGACGAGTATATTAAAAAATATGGCGCTGATTTGACTAGAATGTATTTAATGTTTTTAGGGAAAATTTCCCGAGGTGGAGATTGGCAAGACTCGGGGATGGCAGGAATGACAAAATTTGTAAGAAAAGCTTGGAATTTGTTTTCTGATTTAAAAAAAGACGGAAAAGGAATTTTAGATTTAAGTTTTATGCATAAAACAATTAAAAGAGTTGATAATGATTTAGAAAGATTAAGTTTTAATACTGCGATTGCAAAAATTATGGAATATGTTAATTGGTATAAAGAGAATCAAGACAATTTTTCAAAAAAAGAAAGGAAATTGGTTTTAGAAAATTTAGTTTTGCTTCTATCACCATTTACCCCTCATTTAAGCGAAGAACTCTGGGAGAAAATAGGTCATCGGGAGAGTGTTTTCAAAGAAAAATGGCCAGAATATGATTCAGAATTGGTAAAAGAAGAAATCATTACTTTAATTATTCAGGTAAATGGCAAAATAAGAGATAAAATTGATAATATCGAAGCCGATATTTTTAAGGAAAAGGCAAAAGAGTTAGCAATCTCTCGCCAAAAGATTAAAAAATGGCTTAAAGGTAAAGAAATTAAAAAAACAATTTTTGTTCCGGGAAAATTAATTAATTTCGTAGTATAATTATGTGCGGTATCGTTGGCTACATTGGAAAAAAACCAGCTTTTCCAATTTTGCTTTCTGGGCTAAAAAGGTTGGAATACAGAGGTTACGATTCGTTTGGCTTTTTCGTTTTAAATAAAAATAAGCCATTTTTATTTAAAAAAGTAGGAAAAATTTCAGAATTTGAGCAAAATTTTCCTAATCCTGATGGAGAAATTGGTATTGCCCATACTCGATGGGGAACCACCGGGAAAATAAGCGAAGCCAATGCTCACCCTCATTATGACTGTCAGCAAAACATTTTTTTAGTTCACAACGGAATTATTGAAAATTATCAAGAAATTAAAGAACGACTGATAAAGGAAGGACACAAATTTTTATCAGAGACGGATACTGAGGTAATATGCCATTTGATTGAAAAATATTTTGAGAGAAATTTGGAGGAGGCGGTGAGAAAAGCTTTGAGAGAAGTGAGGGGAACTTATGGAATTGCTGTTATTTCGAAAAAAGATCCCCAGAAAATTGTTGTGGCTCGGCTTTCTTCCCCAATAATTTTAGGCATAAACAAAGACGAATTTTTAGTTGCTTCTGATCCGGCGGCAATAATTACCCATACCAGGCAAGTTATAAATTTGGACGATAATGAAATTGCTGTTCTAAAACCAGACGGTTTTTTCATCTTAAAAGAAAAACCTTTAGAGACCATTGAATGGAAGATAGAAGAAGCCGAGAAAGGAGGTTATCCTCATTTTATGTTGAAGGAGATTATAGAGGAGCCGGAAGTTATTGAAAATGCAATCAGGGGGAGATTAATCATTGAAGAGGGTTCAGTAAAGTTAGGAGGATTAGATTCAGTTTCAGCTCAGTTAAGAGAAATGGATAAATTAGTTTTGGTTGCCTGTGGCACCGCTCATTACGCAGCTATGGTTGGCGAATATATGTTGGAAGAATATGCCGGCCTTCCCTGCGAAGTTGATATTGCTTCTGAGTTTCGCTATCGGAAGCCAGTAGTAGATGAAAAAACTGCAGCTATTTTTGTTTCTCAATCCGGAGAAACTGCCGATACTTTAGCTGCTTTGCGAGAAATGAAGAAAAAGGGAATTTTGACAATTGGCATTACCAATGTTGTTGGTTCCACTCAATCAAGAGAAACCGATGCTGGGGTATACACTCGCTCAGGTCCTGAGATTGCTGTTGCTTCAACAAAAGCCTTTTTAGGACAATTAGCTACGCTTGCAATGTTAACGATTTACTTAGGAAGACAAAGTGAGATGTCATTAGTCACCGGGAAAAGAATTATTGAAGAATTGGCAAAGTTACAGGAATTGGCAAGAGAAGTTTTAAAAAAGGCTCCAGAAATTGAAAAATTGGCAAAGAAATACAGAAATTTTAAGAACTTTTGGTTTATTGGCAGAAAATATAATTTCCCAATTGCTTTAGAGGGTGCTTTAAAATTAAAAGAGATATCTTATTTGCATGCTGAAGGAATAGCTGGGGGAGAACTAAAACATGGCCCTCTTGCCCTCATTGATGAGAACTTTCCAACCATTGCTATTTGTCCTTCGGATTCGGTTTATGAAAAAATGATTTCCAATATTCAAGAAATAAAAGCAAGAGAAGGTCCAGTCATTGCCATTGCCACTCAAGGAAACGAGGAAATCAAAAAAATAGTTGATGATGTAATTTATATCCCAAAAACATTAGAAATGCTCACTCCGCTCTTATCAATAATTCCACTTCATCTTTTTGCTTATTATATGGCAGTTTTACTCGGAAATGATGTGGATAAGCCGCGCAACCTTGCGAAAGTTATTACGGTCGAATAAATAAATTTTAATTCCTTCAATCTATGGAAGAAATTTTGTTGAATAAACAGGGTAAAAAGATCATTTTATTAGGGAATGAAGCTATTATTAGAGGCGCTTTGGAAGCAGGCGTTAATTTTGTTTCGACTTATCCCGGGACGCCGGCTTCGGAAATTGGAGATACTTTTTTCAAAATCGCCGAAAAAATTGGAGTTTATTTTGAGTACTCTACTAATGAAAAAGTAGCTTTAGAGGCCGGAATTGGCGCTTCTTTTTCTGGATTAAAAACTTTGGTCGCAATGAAAGATTTTGGTTTAAATGTTTGCCTGGATGCTTTGGGTCCCTTTGTTTACACTGGCACTAAAGGCCCAACGGTAATTATTGTAGCCGATGATCCTTCCTGCCACAGTTCAGCTCAATGGGAAGAGGGAACTAGAGCCATTTCTTATTTAACCCATATCCCAACCTTAGAACCGGCTGATCCTCAAGAATGTAAAGAATTTGTAAAATTAGCATTTCAAATTTCAGAAAAATTTAAGATTCCAGTGATGATTAGAACAACTACCAGAGTATCTCACCAACGTGCCTTGGTAATTCTCGGTAAAATCCCAAGCTCAAAATCGAAAACCCCAAAAGGAAAATTTATAAAAAATCCCACAAAATTTGTTACTCTGCCGCCGAGAGTTTTGGAAATGAAAAAAGAATTATTTGAGAAGATTGAGCGAATAAGAGAGTTTTCTGAAAAAACAAAAATAAATAAAGTCGAGGGAAATCAGAAATCAAAAACAGGAATAATCACCTCGGCCATTTCGTATCTCTATGTAAAAGAAGCCCTGAAAGAACTTAATCTCAACCTGCCTATTTTGAAAATCGGTTTTTTCTATCCCTCCCCCGGTAAAAAAACTAAAGCTTTCATCAAAAACCTAAAAAAGGTTTTAATTGTAGAAGAATTAGAAGCGTCTTTAGAGGAATGGGTAAAGGGATTAGCTAAAGATGTTAACCCAAAACTTCAAATTTTTGGTAAAGATTTAATACCGGCAGTCGGTGAACTTAAACCCGAAATAGTGATTTCGGCTATTTCTAAATTTACCAATTGTAAATTGAAAATTGAAAATTCATTGAAAATTGTAAATTTAAAATTGAAAATTCACAAAAGGTTTCCCCAACTTTGCCCCGGCTGTCCTTATTGGTTCGTTTTTAACGGGATAAAAAAAGCCGTTAATATAGAAGAAGTAATTTTTGGTGGAGATATCGGTTGCTATATGTTAGCCGGTTTGCCGCCTCATAATATTCAGGATTATCTTTCTTGTATGGGTTCCTCGGTTGGTATTGCTCACGGCATTAAAAAAGCGACGGGCCAAAAATTGATTACTTTTATCGGAGATTCCACTTTTTTTCATGCCGGTATTCCTGCTTTAATTAACACAATTTTTAATAAATCCAATCCTTTAATTATTGTAATGAACAATCAAACTACGGCTATGACCGGTCACCAACCCTATCCCGGGGCACCGGCAGTCCCGAATGGAATAAAAATAGAAAATATTGTTTCGGCATGTGGAGTAAAAAACCTGAAAGTAATTGACCCAATCAATCAAAAAGAATTTATTAGTACCGTTAAAGAATTCCTAAATAAAAAAGAGGTTTCGGTAATTATCGCCCGGAGGCCCTGCATATTCGTTAAAGAAAAGTATGAAAAAAAATAGAATAAAAAATTTTAATATGATAATTGTGGGTACGGGAGGTCAGGGCTTGATTACTCTTCTTCAAATTTTAGCCGAAGCCGCTTTAATTGAAGGATACGATGTAAAAACTTCGGAACTTCATGGTTTAAGCCAAAGGGGAGGTTCGGTTGAGGTTCATATTAGATTTGGTAAAGAAATTTATTCGCCTTTAATTTTTCCCGGAAAAGCAAATTTAATTTTGGGGTTGGAAATGCAAGAGGCCCTAAGAGCTTACTCTTTTGCCAATTCAGGAACAACCTTTTTACTTAATAAAGAAATTACCCCTATCCCTATGGCTAAATCTTTATCTGAAAAAGAAATTTTAAAAAACTTAAATAAGATTAATAAAAATATAATTTTAGTTCCGGCAGGAAAAATTTGCAAAGAAAAACTCGGAACTGAGGTAGTGGCTGGAATTTATCTTATTAGTTTAGCTGCTTTTTTGGGTTTGTTTCCAATTAAACCTGCTTCAATTCTAAAAGCAATTGGAAAAGTTATTCCTAAAAAATATCTTCCAATTAATCATAAAACTTTTAAATTAGCTAAAAGTTATGAGGGAGGTAAAGAAAAATAAGAATGTAGTTTGCTTGGGTGGGGGGAATGCGATGCCTAAGGCAGTTTTAACTGGATTTAAAAAATATCCAGTAAAATTATCAGTAATTTGTGCAATGTTAGATTCTGGTGGCTCTGCTGGTCGGTTGCGGAAAGATTATAAAATTGTCTCTCCTGGTGATATTAGGAGAGCTTTTATTGCCCTATCTAATACCTCGCCAGTTATTGAAGAACTTTTTAATCGTCGATTTCAAACCGGAAAATTAAAAGACCATAATTTTGCTAATCTTTTTATTACCGCTCTTGAACTTACTACCCAAAATTACGAAAAAACTTTTCAGGAATTTGGCAAACTTTTAAATATAAATATCAATCATCAGGTCATACCTTCAACTTTGGATAATGCTAATCTTTATGCTGTTTTAGAAAATGGAAGGATAATTTCAGGTGAGACAAATATCGATATTCCAAAACACAATGGCAATTTAAAAATCAAAAAAGTATTTTTGAGACCAAAAGCCAAGGCTTATCCTAAAGCACTACAAGCGATAAAAACTGCGGATTTAATAACTATTGGACCAGGAGATTTATATTCTTCTTTAGCCCAAATTTTACTAACCCAGGGTATTTCTGAAGCTATTTGCAAAAGTAAAGCCAAAAAAGTTTATATTTGTAATTTAATGACAAAATATGGCGAAACTAATGGCTTTAGTGTTTTAGACTTTAGCCAAGAAGTTGAGAAATATTTAGGAGGCGCCCTAGATTATGTGATTTATAATAACAGGAGACCCTCACCAAAAAGATTAGCTGCTTACAAAAAGAAGCATCCTGAATTATTAGATTTAGTAAAATTTGATGAACTATTAAATAAAGAAAAGTTTATTGGGGTTGATATTTTAACCGCTTCTGGCTCTATTATTCATGACCCAAATAAATTAGCAAAAATAATTTTGAAAACATGCAGGCAGTAATTTTAGCAGCTGGTAAAAGTTCGAGATGTTGGCCAGTTAACCGTAAACATAAATCCCAAATTCAGATTTTAGGGAAACCTTTGATTTACTGGACAATCCAAGGTTTAGCCAGGAAAGGAATTAAAGATATAATTTTAATAATTAGCGCTGGGTCTTTATTAAAAGAAGAACTGTCTTCGCTTGTCCAAGATTTAGATGTGAAGCTTTCCTATGTGATTCAAGAAAATCCTCTGGGAACCGGCGACGCTATTTTTAGAGCTAAAGATTTAATTAAAAAGCCTTTTTTTATTTTTTGGCCATATAAAGTTAATTCTGGCGAGATAGTAGAAAAAATTTTAGAAAAAACTCAGGAAGAAAATCTTTCAGCTGTTTTAATAGGGATTAAAACTACTACACCTTGGGATTATGGAATTTTGAAATTTAAAAAAGAGAAGGTAATAGGAATAGTAGAAAAACCAAAACCAGGAGAGGAAGATTCTGACATTAAAACCGTTGGAACTTATTTTTTAAAGCCAGACTTTTTTGATTATTATCAAAAGTTAAAAAAGCGCCATCCTGGAGATTTTATAGACGCTCTTAATCTTTATATTAAAGATAAAGAGGCGAAGGTTATCCTTTGGGAAAAAGAAATACCTTCTTTAAAATATTCTTGGGAGCTTTTGGGAATTTTAAAGATAATGTTCAATTCTGAAAGTTTCAAAAGTTATCTTTCCCCAGGCGCTTCTATTGGGGAAAATGTAGTAATTAGAGGAAGAGTTTTTATTGAAGACAACGTTGCTATTGGAGATAATGCTGTAATTTGTGGTCCGGTATTTATTGGAAAAAATTCTAAAATCGGAGCTAATAATGTTTTACGAGGGCCAGTAGATTTAGAAGAAAATGTTATCACTGGAGCTTTTACCGAGATTAAGAATTGTGTAGTCCAAAAAGGAACTCATTTTCATTCAGGATATTTTGGGGATTCTGTAATTGGAGAGGATTGTCGATTTGGAGCAGGTTTTATTACCGCTAACAGAAGATTAGACAGAGCAAATATCAAAGTCAAAATCAAAGGTAAGAAAATTGATACTAAACTTAGTTGGCTTGGGACAATAGTGGGAAATAATGTTTCTTTTGGAATTCACTGCGGGACTATGCCCGGAGTCTTAATCGGATCTGGCTGCGCAATTGGCCCTGGCGCCTTAGTTTTCAAAAACCTTGAAGACAATAGTGATTTATTTTAAACAAAGCCCGAGGTTGTTTATTGTGTAATGAAAAAAAATAATCAAAAAACTTATCCTGAACCAATCAAAGGATATGTTATCGGAGTTGACGGGGGAGGAACAACAACAACTGCCGCCTTGGCTGATTTAAAAGGAAAGATTTTAAATATTGGAGAATCCGGATATTCCAGCCCCAGAAATGTAGGGATTGAAATGACGGCCGCAAATATTGCTAAAGGCATTGGCAAGGTTTTACCAAAAGATAAAAAAATTAAAATTCTCTCAACTTTTATCGGTCTGCCAGCCGTTGAGGAGGAATTTAAGTCAAAAAAAGACAAGATTAAGAAAGAACTTTTAAAATACAAAGAAGTTTCACCAATTTTTCAAGGCAAAATTATAATCGGAAGCGATCAAATTGTTGCCTTTTGTTCCGGAACAGAGAAAAAGGATGGGGTTTTGTTGATTGCCGGAACCGGCGGCGTCGTTCATGGCTGGAAAGGTAAAAAAGAAGCAAAAGCCAGCGGTTGGGGTTGGTTGGCTGACGAGGGCTCGGCTTTTTGGACAGGGCAGAAAGTTATTCAAGCAATTTTGAAGAATATTGACGGAAGAGGTAAAAAAACTTTGTTAACAAAATTGGTCTTTCAAAAACTAAAAGTCAAAACTATAGAAGAACTATTATTTAAAGTTTATTCAAAAAATTTTAAAAAAACTATTCCGTCCTTTTCGATTTTTTGCGATACAGCCAGCAAAGGAGGAGATGAAATCGCCAAAGAGATAATGCTCGAAGCTGGAAAAGAATTAGCTTTAGCTGGAAAAACAATAATTAGAAAACTAAATTTTCAAAAAATTGAATTTCCCTTGGTTTTAGTTGGAGGTATGTTTAAATCAAAAATTCCCTTAGAGACCGTCAAAAAAGAAATCAAAAAAATAGCTCCAAAAGCAGAATTTATTCAACCTAAAGAAGAGCCGATTGTCGGAGCAATAAAATTAGCTATTGAGCAGGTGAAAAAAAATAATGAAAATTTCAAAAATAAATCAAAAAAACTTTGACAGATTAGTTGAAGAGATGGTTAAAGCAATTAAAAATGGCAGAGTTATAGTTTGCCCAACAGATACAGTTTATGGCTTAATTGCCGATGCCGCTAATAAAAAAGCAATTGAAAAAATTTTTAAAATCAAAAAAAGACCGAAAAACAAACACATTCCAATTTTTGTAAAAGATTTAAAAATGGCAAGAAAATTAGCTGAAATTAGTAAAAAACAGGAAAAATTTTTGAAATCGGCTTGGCCGGGCAAAGTGACAGCAGTTTTAAAAAGAACCCTCCCTCGCCCTTCGGGCTTCGGCGGGCAAGCCAAAACAAAAATAAGGTTATATGGAGTCGCTAAAGAAACAATTGCTCTTCGTATCCCAAAATACGAGCTATTGTTTAAATTAGCTAAGCAACTCAATCGCCCGCTGGCTGGAACTTCGGCTAATATTTTTGGGAAGTCGGCTTCGACAAAGATTAAAGAGATTTTACAACAATTTCAAAATCAAAAACATCAGCCAGACTTAATAGTTGATGCTGGAAATTTAAAATTATCAAAACCTTCAACAGTTATTGATTTAACTCAGGGAAAACCAAAAATTTTAAGGAAGTAGTATGCCCGGTAGTCAAAACACCGACCCAAAAATTAGAAAAATTACCTTAAACTTTTTAAGCAGTTAGTTTAATTTTCTTTTAAAATATTTTTGATTGGTGCCGCGGGTGGGACTCGAACCCACACGGGATTTCTCCCAGACGATTTTGAGTCGCCTCTGTAAACCAATTCCAGCACCGCGGCTCAATTTATTTTTAGCAAATTTTTTTTGATTTGTAAATTTATAAAAGTTGTGGTAATTTAACTTAATGACTAGGGTTATTGCCATTGCTAATCAAAAAGGGGGAGTGGGGAAAACTACAATTGCTTGCAATTTGCCAGTTTTTTTAACTGCTTTTGGAAAAAAAGTTTTGTTAATAGATGCAGACCCTCAAGCTAACGCTACTTTTTCTTTAGGTATTAAAGTTAAAGAATTGCCAGTTTCTCTTTATCATACTCTTTTGGGACAAATTCCTCCAAAAGAAATTATTAGAAACACAGCTTTTTTGGGCTATGATATTATGCCTTCTTCTCAAGACTTGGCAGGAGCCGCGGTAGAATTGGTTAATTTAAAAAATCGTGAATTTAAACTAAAAGAAGTTGTAGATAAAGTCAAAAAAGATTATGATTTTGTAATTATAGATTCTCCTCCCAGTTTCGGTCTCTTAACCCTTAATGCTCTGGTAGCCTCAGACGAACTTCTAATTCCTGTTCAGTCTGAATATTTATCTTTAGAGGGCTTAGATCAATTACTTGCCATTGTAGAGCTAATTAATAAAAATTTAACGAGAAACTTAAAGATTCTGGGGGCTATTTTAACCATGTACAGCAGGAAGAATAAACTTTCCCAGATTGTAACTAAAAAGTTAAGAAGAAATTTTCCAGGTTATGTTTTTGAGGCCGTAATTCCTAAGGCTGTATCTTTAGCTGAATTTCCAATTTATGGTAAAACAATTTTAAGATATGCTCCAAATTCCAGAGCTACCCAAGCCTTTAGAGAGCTGGCTCAAGAAATCATTAAAAAGGAATTCTAAATTTAATTTTTATGCTTGGCAAAGGCCTTGAATCATTAATTCCCAAAAAAGAAAAAGAGACCTCTCTCAAATCTAAAAAAGAGGCAATTTTCTGGATTGAAACAAAGAAAATAAAACCTAACCCTTATCAACCCCGCAAAGACATAAATCAAACCTCTTTGCAGTCATTAGCTGATTCAATAAAAAAATATGGAATTTTGCAGCCGCTCATTGTTACCAAGACAGAAAAAAAGGATGAACAGGGGTTATCATCAGAATACCAAATTGTAGCTGGAGAAAGAAGATTAAGAGCGTCTAAAATGATTGGCTTATCAGAGGTGCCGGTGATTATTAAAGAACCAACCGAAAGAGAAAAATTAGAAGTTTCTTTAATTGAAAATATTCAAAGAGAAAACTTAAATCCAATAGAAAAAGCAGAAGCTTTTAAAAGACTACATCAGGAGTTCGGGCTTTTCCAAAGAGAGATTGCTGAGATTACCGGGACTGGCAGAGAGGCCGTAGCTAATTCTTTAAGATTGCTTTCTCTGCCCGAAGCTATCAAAAAAAGCCTGGGGACAGGAGAAATTACCGAAGGTCATGCTAGAGCCCTTTTAATGGTAAAAAATACAAGAGAGCAGCAGAGATTATTTTCTGAAATTCTGGAAAATAAACTTTCGGTAAGAGAAACGGAAAAAATAGCCCAGGGAGTTGAAAAATTAACTCCCCAAAAAATGGTTTCAGAGGGGTTATCTTTAAAACTCAAGACTATAAAACAGAAACTTAAAGAGGTATTGCGGCTTGACACTCTTCAAGTTAAAAAGGGGCCATCTAATTTTAGAGTAACTATTTTTTTTAAATCGGAAAAAGAGATTAATGATTGGCTAAAGAATTTAAAAAATTAATCATTCTTCTTTTCCCAGCAAGCATCTATAATTCTTTGGGGCCATTTTCTTTTCAGGTTTTGAAAGTTGGGACAATTAATTTGATGGATTGAAGCGCCCTTGTTTTTGGTGATATAAGCCTTAATTTTATCTCCTGGCTGAGGAGAGCAGCATTGGGCTAATCTGTAAAACAAGCCAGACTGGCCAGCCAATATTATTTTCGAAGATGCCACTTCGGTTTTTAACAGAGGCTTTTTAATTAATGGAGGCCTGCTCAAAGAAGGTTCTTTTTGGATTGGTTTCAGTTCTTTTTTTGGGAGCTCCTGCTGATATTTTTCTAATACTTTTCTAATGTGCGAACGAGCTAAGTTGGTTTTTACTAATTTAAGCCAATCTGATGAAGGCTTCTTATTTTTATCTATCATTATTTCAATCAAATCTCCATTGTGAAGTTTAGAGGATAAGGATTCTAATTTCCCATTAATTTTAGCCCCGTTACACCTATTTCCAATTTCGGTATGAATAGCGTAAGCGAAATCAATAGGAGTAGCTCCCTCGGGCAGGTCAATAACATCTCCCTTAGGAGTAAAAACAAAAATTCTATTGTTAAAAAAATCAATTTTTAGCGACTCTAAATACTTTTCTGGTAAAATGCCCTTGGTTTCCTCTTGCCATTGGGTGAGTTGTTTAATCCAATTTAATTTATCTTCAGGAGGTTTGATTATTTTCCTTTTCAGGTAAGCCTTAAGCCCTTTTTGTTCTGAGTAATACCAGTGAGCAGCGATACCGAATTCAGCCTTCTGGTGCATTTCTGGAGTTTTAATTTGAAACTCAACAATTTCTCCCTGGATACAAAAGACAGTAGTATGCAAAGATTGATAGCCATTGGGTTTGGGAAGAGCAATATAGTCTTTAATTCTACCTGGCAAGGGCCTCCAGAGTTTATGGAGTATTCCTAAAGTTTTGTAGCAATCTTCTATATTTCCAACAATAATTCTTAAAGCTACCAAATCATAGATTTTATTTAAATCATTGTCATAACGTTTAAGTTTTTTGTAGAGGGAATAGTAATGTTTCGCCCGAAATTGGATTTCAATTGGTTTGATGTTTTCTTTTTTCAGTTCTTTTTCAATAATTGGTTTAATTCTTCTTAGATATTCTTGTCTTTGCTGGTATTTTTCTTTTACCGATTCTTTCAATTCCTGGCATTCTTTAGGGTAAACATAGTAAAAAGCAAGGTCTTCTAATTGACCCTTTAATTCTCCCATTCCTAACCTATTAGCTAAAGGAGCATAGATTTCTAAACTCTCTTGAGCTATTCTTCTCTGCTTATTCTCTGGTAAATAATTTAATGATTTCAAATTATCCGCCCGGTCACATAGTTTAATTAAGATTACCCGGATATCTTTAGCCATTGCTAAAAACAGTTTCCTTAAATTTTCTACCTGTCTTCCAACCCCTCTATATTTTATTTTCCCCAGCTTAGAGATATTTTCTACTAAAAAAGCAATTTCCCTGCCGAATTCCCTTTTTATGTCTTCGTTGGAAAGAGGGGTATCGTCTACTACATCGTGTAAAAGAGCAGCCGCAATGGTAGTAGAATTTAATTTCATTTTGGCCAGATGATAAGCAGTAGCCAAAGGATGGTTAATATAATCTGCTCCAGACATTCTTTTTTGACCTTGATGCGCCCCGTCAGCAAAATCATAAGCTTTCTTGATTAACTCAAGATTAGCTGAAGGATTATTTTTTTTGACTCTGCCCAGAAGATTGTTCAAGGTTATAGTCATAGCCATAGTCATTTTAACAACTTAACATTTAAACATTTAAACAATTCAACCATTATTAGTTGTAAGTTATTAGTTGTTGGTTGCCAGTTGCCAGTTGTTAGTTGTTAGTCGTTTTTCGGTAATCACATCCCTTGTTTGAGCACTTTACTCCTTTTTTTGTTTCCACTAACAACGAACCACATTTCGGACATTTTTTACCAGTGCCTGTCTGCTTATCGGGCAGGGGTTTATCCCACAAAGCAAAATCGCATTCTGGCCAATTGGAACAACCGTAAAATACTTTTCCTTTTCTGGTTCTTTTTTCAACGATTTCACCCTGTTCACATTGAGGACATTTTATTCCCAGAGTTTTCTTTTCTAAGGACGTAGTATATCTACATTTTGGGAAATTAGAGCAAGCATAAAATTTTCCAAATTTCCCCAATTTTATTATCAAGGGAGCTCCACATTTTGGACAAATTTTATTAGTTGTTTTCTGGGCAATATCATTTTTAGAAACTTCCTGATATTTTTTCTGAAGGTTTTGTTCAAAAGGTTCATAAAAATTTTTTACTACTGAAGTCCATTCTTCGTTGCCTCTGGCAACCTTATCTAAATTTTCTTCCATTTGGGCAGTAAATTTTATATCAACAATTTTTGAAAAATGGTTTACTAAAAGGTCATTTACCACCGTTCCGATTTCAGTTGGTCGAAAGCATTTTCTGTCATCCTTTTCAATATAGTTTCTTTCTTGAATCGTAGATAAAATCGGAGCATAAGTTGAAGGTCTCCCAATCCCATTTTTTTCTAAGGACTTAATTAAAGTGGCTTCGGTATATCGAGGAGGCGGCTGGGTAAAATGCTGGGAAGGAATTAGTTTTATCAATTCCAAAATTTCATTTTTTTTCAGCTCTGGAAGTTCAAATTCAGAAAATTTTAGAGGGTAGATTTTCAAAAATCCATCAAATTTCAAGGTCTGTCCAGTTGTTCTGAAAACATAATTTTTTACTTGAATATCCACCACTATTGAATCAAAAGTAGCTTGAGCCATTTGTGATGAAATGAATCTTCGCCAAATAAGTTCGTACAATTTCTCTTGATTTTTGTCTTCGAGATAAGCTTGCTCGCCTAAGTTTCGCTTGCCCGATTTGCTTTCGGCAACTCGAAGGCAGGCGGGCGGAGCGAAATTTGGGCGGGTCGGCCTGATTGCTTCATGGGCTTCCTGGGCCAATTTTGATTTTGTTTTAAATTTTCTAAATTGATAATAATTTTTGCCAAAATTTTTAGTAATAAAATTTTTTACTGCTTCCAGAGCTAAATCAGAAATATTCAAAGAATCGCTTCTATGATAAGTAATGAATCCTTTTTCATAAAGCTGTTGAGCAATTCGCATTGTCATTTTTGCTGACCAGTGGAACTTCTGCCAGGCCTTTTGCTGTAAAGTACTGGTTATAAATGAAGGCAGGGGATTTCTTTTTATTTCTTTTCTTTCTATATTTGAAATTTTGTACTCAGCTCTATCTAAATCTTTAACAATTTTATCTGCCTCTTCTTTGTTTTTTATCCCAAGTTTTGGAATAACTTTATTATCTTTTTTTACTAATTTTGCTAAAAATGATTTATTATCTGTGTTAATCTGTAGGGGCCCATCAGAGATGGGAGGATGCGGTGGGCGGGTTGTAGTCTTATCTGTGTGAATCTGTGATTGCAGTTCTGCTGTAATTTCCCAGTATTCTTGGGGTAAAAATTTTTGAATTTCTTTCTCTCTTTCACAAATCAATCTAACTGCTACCGATTGTACTCTTCCAGCTGATAATCTCCTGGCCACCTTTTTCCATAAAAAAGGTGATAATTTATATCCTACAATTCTATCCAAAATTCTTCTTCCCTGCTGGGAATTAACTAAATTTATATCAATATCTCTGGGATGTTTTAAGGCATTTTCAATAGCTGGCTTAGTTATTTCGTGAAATACAATTCTTTGATAATTTTTGATTTTTGATTTTGCCTCGTCATCCGACTGGGCACCCGGTTGAATGACCGGGTGATTTTTGATTTCATTCAAGTCTAAGACTTGAATGAGGTGCCAAGCAATACTTTCTCCTTCTCTGTCATTATCTGTGGCTAAAATGGTTAAATCTGCTTTCTGGGATTCTTGTTTTAAAACCTTAATGATTTTTCTGGATTTTAGAGGAATAATGTATTTTGGTTTAAAATTATTTTCTACATCTACCCCCAATTCGTTTTTTGGTAAATCTCTGATATGGCCATAAGAAGATAGGACCTGGTAATTTGGTCCTAAGAACCGTTGAATAGTATTCCCTTTTACAGGACTCTCTACTACGACTAAATACATTATTTCTTCTTTCTTCTTTTATTTTTAGTTAGACCCAATTGCCAGGCATGGTGTTGAATATAAGGCCAATTTCGATTGGGTAGCATTGATAAAATTTTATCTCTTGGTAAAGAATGATAAAATTTTCGAATAATTTGATTTTCTTTTTCAGTATATTTTTTCCTCGGTCTGATTTCTGTCTCCGAGGATTGTTTTGCTAGCCGAAATTTTCTCTCAAGATATAAATCAGCATTGTTATAAAGATAATTTATTAAAGTTTTAGCCGAATTACATCTATAGCAAATATAAAAAACATTGGATAGTTTACCATTTTTCTTCCCTTGACTAATTTTAGAATAAATATTGAATTTAGAAAGAAAATGATTTCTAATGAAAACCATAACTTCTTTTCTGCCACAAATACTTAAGGTCGGATACCCCTTTTTATCAAAACTAATACTCCCATCTCCATCTACTATGCCGCGGATAAAATCTCGGATATATTTTTTAGGAATTTTTGGAATTTTCCCACGACTTTTTCGGAAACTTTTTCTATATAAGACTCCTAATTTCTTTAAGTCATCAACGATTACTTGGCTAAAGATAGAAAAGTGCGCATAGTTGCCTGAGGGAGATAGGGCTTGTTCTGCTGAAAGCATTTGCTTTATTTTTCTTAATATATCTACATCTTTTTTATTTTGACCAAAACCTAATTTATCACTAGAGCCATTATGAGTTATTTTGACAATTCCGCCATCAGCAAAAATAAAGCCGAGAATATAAGCCATATTAGAAGACCACTTTTTAAAATAATCTTCATTAACTTTTAATCTAGGTTTATCTATTTTGCGTTTTAATCCTAATCTTTCTCCTTGAGCTAAGATTGCTAACCATGATCTTTTTGGCAAAATCTTTAGAAGTTTTTCTTTTGATGCTTCAGCAAAATGTTGGCGGAGTATATTATTTTCTTCGGGTTGCCATAATTTTGCTGAAGGGAGACCTAAGCTCAATGCTTTAGCTACAATTATATCTTTATTTCGCCTCGGAAAGAATTTCGCTAAATCCTTCACCCACATTTTATGATAAAGCTTTTTTAAAAGAGAAATTTCTTTATATGACCAATATTTATACATCGTTAGTTAAATAATTTAAATTTGATACAAAAGCATGATTACTTAATTTTTCTTTCATAGATTTATTAATTAAATAGTAATCAACCGACAATAAATAGAATTATAGATATTATTAAGAGAATCGTAAAAGAAATCCGTGCGAACCATTTAGACCCAACAAGTTCTGGCGAAACAACAGATATGTAAAGCGCAAAAGCGAAAAGGGGGATAAAAGTAAAAATAGCCCACCTGTCATTAGGAGGAAATTCAAAATGCGATGACTTAAAGAAAAAAGAGAAACCAAGCCACAAAACTAAAAAAAGAGAAAGAATTATAATAATGGGAACAATAGATTTAAGATTCATATTATTTTGTCTTGTATTTTTTAAGAAATTGAATTAAGTCTTTCTCCTCAATTCTAAAATTTCTTTTAGTTAGTTTTATAGCCTTAAGTTTCCCGGTCTTAATATAACGCCAGATTGTAT
>PETY01000005.1:23409-23551 GCA_002780915.1 Candidatus Nealsonbacteria bacterium CG02_land_8_20_14_3_00_34_20
TACTTTACCTTTTATTTCTAAAATAGTAAGGGTGCTAGCTACGGCAGCGGCTGAAAGCTTTGTCTTTTCAATAATTTTATCAACATCTAAAGCCCCTTCTTTTAACACTCCTAAAATTAGATTTTCTCCCTCATTCTCTCCC
>PETY01000020.1 GCA_002780915.1 Candidatus Nealsonbacteria bacterium CG02_land_8_20_14_3_00_34_20
TGCAAGCACTTAACATTAGCACCAGTACTGCCAAGTTTTAGATTAGCAGCAAAGGTAATCCCTTGACAGGCAGCTGGAACTTCACCAGTTGGTGCAGGCGCTTCTACTTCAGCTTGACCCAAGAGGTCGCTAATAAGTCCCACTAACTCTTCATTAGTACAATCACTTAAGGTAGTAAGAGAACAAGCGGCGCTTACCGGACCGACCATCACTAAAGCAAAGGCTACACTTGTAAAAACAACTAAACCTTTCTTTAATAAATTAGACATTTTATTAATCTATTAATTCAGATTTTGAATAATTTTCTTTTAAATAAAGAAAAATATTTTAGTCTGAATCATTTTTATTACGACTTTTTTATTAGTCACTGCCGACCAATAAATATTAATATTTTTAATTTAGTGACTATTACTTAATACTTATACTTATTTTTTTGTCGACCAATTTACCTTTTTATATGGTAATTTTTTTAGGTTGTAGCTTCTCAGGTTGTAGCTTCTTAGGTTAATTTCCTAATAAGCTAATAAGGGGGAATTTCTTTAACCACTATTTCTAAAGCTCTTTCAATGTTTCCTTGAGCTAATTCATTTTCCGCCTCTTCTAAAAGAAGCTCCTGTTCTTTGGTTAAGGCGCTGTTTTTTAATTTTTCAATTTCTTTTTCCAAATATATATTATAATAGGAAATTGTTGATTGAACAAGAGATTCTTCCTGGCCTTCATTCATTATATCAGCCTGGATACTTTCTTCAATTGCTTTCTGTTGTCCTTTAATAGATTCTATTTCAAGCACTACTTTCTCGGCTATTGTTTCTTTTTCTAAATCTGGAACCCCTTTTAAGGTTTTAGATACCTCTGATAAACTTTCTTGAGTTTGGCCAATACTGGCTGCCAATTTTTTCCCTTGATTCTTGTTTTCCTGAGTTATTTTAGATAATTCTGCCAATCTCTTTTGCGCCTGTCCTAATATAGCTACTGGTTTCTCTTGAGGAGCAACAAAGACCATTTGAACATTTTCAGAAAACTTTTTTAGAGAATAGAGAGTATCTCCCGGGACGGTATTCTGGGCAACGGTAAAAGACAGACCAAAAACTAAACCAATAAGAATAAAACAGGAAAAAGCAATGGCAAAAGCCGGCTGGTAAAAAAGATTCAAACTAAAGATTTGAGTTTTTGGTTTAAATGAAGGGGTGGCAGATAAAATCTTATTTTCAGTCAAAACAGCCCAATTTTGATTGGGTTGAATCTGCTTGAGTTCTTGAATTTTCTTGATGAGTTCATTTTCGCTAAGCATAAGCAAAATGAGAAAAAAAATTAGACAAAATGCCTTTCTACTTATTATGACGATTCTAACTTGAAAGTGTTACCCTTTCATTGAGTTTTTACTATCATAATTATCCTTGATTCATCGCTATTCGAAGGGTTTTTAAAGCTCGGTGGAGAGTTACCCTTACTGTTCCCTCTGACTTCTCCATTACTTTGGCTATCTCTGGAATAGATAAGTCATCTAAATAACGCCAAATAATGACATTTTGATAGTCCTCTTTCAGGTTGACCAAGGCGGTTCTAACTACCTCCATATCAGATAGAACAGAGGCCTTCTCTTCTAAATTGGCATGGGGGTCGGACATTTCTTTACAATTCTCGATGGGTACTAAATTGACCGCCTCCTCTTTGCGATAAAAATCGATAACTAAATTCCGGGCGATTTGATAAAGAAAAGCCGAAGGATTTTTAATCTTTTTGTCCAGATAAATTTGATACCAGAAACGAGTGAAGGTCTCTGAGGTAAGGTCTTGGGCAATAGTTTCAGAACTGACTTTTAGGTAAACAAAACGATATATTTTATCTATATATTTATTATAAATTTCAGAAAAAAATTGATTTTTTTGGGAGTTATTTGACATGTCCACTTAATTTCCTATCAATGTCCACATAGTGTCCAGGTGATGTCCACATAATGTCCAGGTAGTATCCTTTTTTTAGGTTTTATAAAAAGTTTGAGGTCCATTTCCTGAAATTTCTATTAATTTTTTTGCTTTTAAAATTTTTAAATGTCTTCTTACTGTTCTGGAAGTAAGTTCTGGTAAAAATTGTGAAACTTCACCGGCTTTTAATTTTCCTTTTTGTTCCAAAATTTCTAAAATTTTCTTTTGAAAACCTGAAATTTCATCATCTATCGGTCCAAGTCTTTCTTCTCTCTTATTTTCTTTATTTTTTGACTGCTGCTTTTCTCGGGTATTGAGAGATTCGTTTTCTAAATATTGAAGATAAGGTTGAAGCCTGCTATATTCTCGTTCTAAAACTAAAAAATTACGATTATCTACCCAATCCTGCTCTTTTGCCACTTGAAGATAACCCTTAAGAAGCTCTAAATCTTGGAGTCCTTTTTTGATAATTTCGTCTTTTTCTTTTGGCAGAAGAGAAACAGGATTTCCTTCAAGTAAATTTAAAGAAGATAGAATATCAAGGCTCAAGGAACGAAGCTTTAATTTTAAGGGTTCATTTTTGGGGAAAAGTTCAGTAACCCGGTAAAGAGCCAAGGTAAGTTTAATAAAATCCTCTTTGTCTGACATATACATAATTTCGAACGAAGTGAGAAATCAAGGTTCTGAGGAGCGAAGCGACGAATGGTTCTTATATAATACAAAGTCAAAGGGCAAAAGTCAAAGCTCCAGGTTATAAGTTCCAAGTTCCAAGTTACGAGTTACAAGACGATTTGAGGAGGCGGATGCCAAGACCAGAAATTTGAGCTCCGGCAAAAACTAAAAAGGAGGCGAAGGCGAGCCAACAAGTCATATTCAAAAGTCCTGGTATAGTATTTTTAGGGAGCATCTTTTTGAATTCGCCCATAAACTGTTCTTGGACTTGCTCTTGAGCTTGCTGCTGAAGTTCTTTTTGGGTAGAAGGAATAGAAATTCCCTCTTTGGAACCAGGACTAATTTCTTTTTCCTCTTCTATTTCAAAAATTTGAGGAAAGGGTTCTTTGGCAGTAAAGAAGTTATAAGAAGAAAGAATAGCCCAACAGATAATCCCTAATCCTGCTACCAGAATTATCCAAGCGAAAATTTTATTAAAATTTGGAGTCATAAATTTTGAATTTAGAATATAGAATGTAGAATGTAGAATAATGACTAAATAAATGTTCAATTTTAAATTTTAAATTTTCAATCAATTTTCAATTTTTAAACATTTAAAATTCATTTAAAATTTATCATTTAACATTTAAAATTAAAAGAAAAAGATTCCATATTCAAGATTCTAAATTCTTTCTTAGAGACCGGCGAAATTTTTAATTATTGAAATAGGAATTATGGATAAAAATCCATCTTTATCCAGGTAAGATATGCCCAGAGTATCACCTTTAATGTCAAAAACAGGGCTACCTATTGTTTTTTTGTTTTCCTGGATATTGGTCTGAAGAAAATCTTGATTATAGCTTCTAATTATTCCTTGATTTGCAAACAAAGAAGGAGAAGATTCTTTAGGGCTGAAAACTTGGGCTAAAATAAAAACTCTCTGGCCAAGTTTTAATTTCTCTAAATCAAAAAAGCCAACCGGCGATAAGTTGTTTTTCTCTAATTTTACTAAAGCTAAATTTTGGTTCAGGTCTCTTTTCAAGAGCTGGAAATGAACTTTTTGACCTTCAACAAAAAAATTGAAATTAGAACCCCAGGGAACGAGCTCGGCTAAGGTTATGAACAAACCGTCTGAAGTTAAAATTAAACCAGAGCCTTCTAAAGTTTCCTTTTTAGGAGTGATTGTTTTTAGCGCAACTGTTGAATTTTTAACTTTCTGGATGCTCTGCTCTATCGCAACATTTTCTTGAATATAAACTGTTTTTTCTTCAGTTAAAAAAACCGGGGCAGGAGATTCTTGGACGGATTGAGAAAAATTATTAAAATTTGGCAGATATTTCACTGCCAAAGCTCCACCCAATGCCCCGGCTAAAAGCAGAAGCGCAAACTTCAGGAGATTTTTTAACATATTTTAAACGGTTACTTTTTTGGAAACCTTCTTTTTTGTCGGCTCCTCAAAAATAATCTTTCGGTCTTTAGCGTTTATTTGGACACTATCCCTTTCTTGGATTTGACCAATAACCATTTTTAAAGCTAAGGGGTCTAAAATCATTTTTTGAATAACTCGCTTTAGCGGTCTGGCTCCCAAATTAGAGTCAAATCCTTCTTGAACCAAAATTTCCTTAGCTTTTTCAGAAACATTAAGTAGAATCTGTTTTTTCTTTAATCTTTCCTGGACCTTCTTTAATTCCAAATTAACTATCTTTTTAATTTCCGGAACTCCAAGGTAGTCAAAAATAATAATTTCATCTATCCTATTTAAAAATTCCGGCCTAAATTTTTCTTTCAGGGCAGAGAGCACTTTTTCTTTAAGGTCTTTCTTTTGGCTGAGCTTTTGTTCTTCTGCCACAAACCCCAAAGGAGCTTCTTTGGCAATGAGTTCTGAACCAACATTAGAAGTCATAATCAAAATACTATTTCTAAAAGAAACTGTCCTTCCTTTAGCATCAGTAAGCCGGCCGTTTTCTAAAACTTGAAGCAAGATATTGAAAATTTCGGGATGAGCTTTTTCTATTTCATCTAATAAAATTATACTATAAGGTCTTCTTCTGATTTTCTCGGTTAACTGCCCGCCTTCTTCATAACCAACATACCCCGGCGGACTGCCGATTATTTTAGAAACATCAAACTTTTCCATATATTCTGACATATCCAACTGGATTAAAGCATTTTCATCGTTGAATAAAAATTCGGCTAAGGCTCTAGCGGTTTCAGTTTTTCCTACTCCTGTTGGTCCTAAAAACATAAAGGAACCCAATGGCCTGAATTCCTCAGAGATGCCAGCCCTCGCTCTTCTAATTGCATTGGATATAGCTTTTATCGCTTCATCCTGGGCAATTATCCTTTTGGATAAAGCTTGCTCCATTTTTTCTAATTTTTTAGCCTCTGATTCTATCAGCCTGATAACAGGAATACCTGTCCATTTGGAAACTACTCTGGCAATCTCCTCCTCGGATACTTCCTGTTTTAAAATAGGGTTTTGTTTCTGTAATTTTACCAACCTCCTTTCTAATTTTTCCAATTCTTTAAAAAGATTGGGCAAAAGACCATATCTGATTTCAGCTACCTTTTGCAGGTTTCCCTGGCCGATAGCTTTTTCTGATTCATACTTTTCTTTTTCAATTCCCCTCTTTAATTCTTTAATCTTGAAAATTGTTTCTTTCTCTGTGTTCCATCTTAGCGAATAAGTATTTGCTTTCTCCTTAAGTTCAGCTAATTGACGGTCAATAACCTTTTCCCTTTTAGCAAAATTTTTCTTTTCTTGGGCAAAGCTGCCAATTTTCTCTTTTTTTATGGCCTCTTTTTCTATTTTTAACTTTTGGATTTCCTTTTGAAGTTCCCCGAATTCCGCTGGCTCGGATTCCATTTCTAATCTCAGGGCTGAAGCTGCTTCATCCATCAGGTCAACAGCTTTGTCGGGTAAAAAGCGGTCAGTAATATATCTGGCAGAAAGTTCAGCAGCAGCAACCAAAGCTGAATCTTTGATTTTTAAACCATGGTGAAGTTCATATTTTTCTTTTATCCCCCGCAAAATAGCTATAGTATCCTCGATAGAGGGTTCGGCTACATAGACAGGCTGGAATCTCCTCTCCAGGGCTGGGTCTTTCTCAATATATTTTTGATATTCTTTTAGGGTAGTAGCTCCGATTGCCCTTAGCTCGCCTTTAGCTAATGCTGGTTTTAAAAGATTGGAAGCATCAATAGCTCCTTCAGCCGCTCCAGCTCCAACTAAAGTGTGCAGTTCATCAATAAACAAAAGATAATAACCTTTAGCTTTTCTAATTTCTTTAATAAAAGCTTTCATCCTATCTTCAAATTCTCCTCTATATTTGGTTCCAGCAATTAAAGCGCCAAGGTCTAAATTAATAATTTCTTTATTTCTTAGACTCTCGGGAACTTTTTGCTGAACAATTTTTTGAGCTAATCCTTCTACGATGGCAGTTTTGCCAACTCCTGCCTCCCCTATCAAAACAGGGTTATTTTTTGTTCGGCGAGATAGAATTTGCATTAATCTCCGAATTTCGTCTTCCCTGCCGACAACCGGGTCTAATTTTCCTTTTTTAGCTAAGGTAGTCAAATTTCTAGCATATTTTTCTAAGACTTTATATTTTGTTTCCGGGTCAGGGCTGGTTATTCTTTCTCCTCCCCTTAGCTGCATAAAGATTTTCTTAGCCGTCCGGTAATCTAAGGTATTAGGGCTCTCTCCTAAATAATTTACTTTCCCTAAAACATCCGCAGCTTTGCTGGGATTGTCTAAAAGAGCCAAAAATAAATGCTCTAAAGAAATAAACTCATCTTGCATTTGGAGCATTTCTTCCCTGGCTCTGTCTAAAACCTTAGCCATATCTTGAGTTAGATAAAATTGGCCAAAAGTTTGAGAACCTGAGATTATAGGAATTTGATTTAAGGCGCCTTTTACTTTTCTTTTTAAATCTTCCACATCCACGCTCAATTTCTCTAGTAAATTTAAAACAATATTAGTCCCTCCGCTAAGTAAAGCAAAAAGCAAATGCAGAGCATCAATTTGCTGCTGCCCTCTTTCTCTGGCTAAACTTTGAGCTTGTAATATTGCCCTTTGGGCTTGGTTAGTAAAATTTATATTATCCATATCAGATATATTTTATTACAAAACAAATAAAAAATCAACCTAAAAAGCGCAAAGCTTAAACCCCGTTAGAGATTACAGGGGCAGAGGAGAAACGCAAAGAGATCAAATCTCTAACGGGGTAAATCGAAAAACGTAGAATTATTTTTCGTATTTAAGAAGGGGGACTTCTTGGAACCATCTGCTTTTCCATTGATAATTATTCTGCAGGAAATCAATTTTTCCCAGGTTTAGTTTCAGGGCATCGTCTATCTCAATTAGATTGATGAAATTCCCAATACCGGGAAAATTTTTAACATCATATCCGCACTTTAGAGCATAATAAGTATTGCCATAAAGGGCAATTAAATCAACCCCGGCAATTTTTCTTCCAATATAAACACTAAGCATTCTGAGCTCATAAGATAAGCCCTTTAAATTTATTACCTGGGAAAAAGTTTCTACCCTTCTTTTGTCTTTCCAATCAACGCTTTCACCTTTTTGGGCAAATCTTTTTTTAGCTAAATTAACCAGTTTCTTAAAATCGGAAAATCTATTAAAGACTATCTTCGGGTTTTGTTTTAAAATTCTATTTCTGTCTTTTCTTAGGTCCCGCCTTCTGTTTTTTTTCAGACTCATTAGAAAGTCTTCAGAACTTTTAAAATTCTTCAATTCTAAAATATATTTGGAGTCGTCCCAAAGAAATTTAAACTTTGAAGATAATAAAGGAATTTTTGAGTCAATAGCGTTTAGAAATAAAGGAGAGGGAGCTAAATTCAATAAAAGGGGAAGAAAAATTTTATCTTTAACAAAAAATTTATTTTCTTCTTGCCAATCAGAACCAAACCAAAAATATTTTTTTCTGGTTAAATCATGCCATAAAGGTAAAATTCCAAGAACCTCATTATTTCTTTTGAGCAAAATAAAATAGGGTTTATATTTATACCCTAAATAAAATGCATAACGAAATTCCCAAGTATCAAAAAGAGTTTCTTTGGGACTAAATTCTTGCCAAAGAGAATAACAGGTTTCAATATCGGAGATAATTTCTACTTTGTTTTGCTTCGCAAAATAAAAACCTGGAGGTTCATTTATTTGGCTGCTATCCGGAGGCTCTTCTTTTTCCCCTGTTTTTATTTCTAATTCGTTAGTATTAATAGTAGTTTTCATTTCTAATTCATTTTCAATTCGTTATTTCACTATAAATTAACAAAAATTCTTGTCAATCTGTGGAAAAGTAAAATTAAGTTTATTTCCATTCTCCTAAAATAACTTCAACTGTAATTTCTTTTCCTGTTCTCAAAATCTTAAGTAAAACTTTATCTCCTGGATTATATTTGGAAATAATTTTAGCTAAAGAATTTTTAGGAGTAATTTTTTCTTCCTGAAATTCTAAAATAATATCATTTTCCTTTAAGCCAGATTTATCTGCTGGAGAATTAGGGGTAACGGCCGGCTCTCCTGGTTTATCTCCTTTAATAACTAAAGCTCCCTGGTCAGTTGGAAGATTTTCTTTTTTAGCAATTTCTGGCGTGATGATGACATATCTTACTCCTAAAAAAGGATAGGAAATTTTTCCTGAAGTTTTTATTTGTTGAATATCTTTTTGGGCTAAATTAATAGGAATAGCAAAGCCAACATTTTCTCCTTGAAGAGCCATAGCAGTATTAATTCCAATAACCTCCCCAGCTAAATTCAAAAGAGGACCGCCAGAATTCCCCTGATTAATAGCAGCATCTGTTTGAATGACATCTTCTAAAGTTTCGAGCATGCCGCCGCCGGAAGCAGTAATAGTTCTGCCCAATCCGGAGATTACTCCTACCGAAACTGTATTTTCAAACTCACCTAAGGCATTACCAATAGCAATAACCGTTTGACCAATTTGTAAACTTGAAGAATCGCCTAATTTTACCGGTTTGAAAGAATCTCCTTCGATTTTTAAAATAGCTAAATCTTGAACAGGGTCTTTGGCTAAAATCTTAGCTGAATATTCCTTGCCGTCATTGGTAATCACAGTATATTCAGCATTTTCAGTTGCTACTACATGTTTATTGGTTAAGACCATACCCTCAGGCAAGACAATAAAACCAGTTCCAGCTCCAATTTGTCTTTTTTCAGTCCCCTCTTGTTTATATTGAGGTATTTTAAATTCAAAAGGACTATCTTCCCAAAAGAATTCTTCAAAGGGATCTTCCTCATAGTATTCTTTATAAACAGGCATATCTTTACTAATAATGACACTAACCACTGCGGGAGAAATCTGTTTGATTACCTGAATAATTTTTTCTTCCTGGGAAGTTTGGGAAACATATTCTTTCTCAATTACTTTTTCTTTTTCTTGCTGAATGATTTGAGGAAAGGAAGGTATATTTAGCTCAGTAAGTTCTTTTTTTATTTCTGAATAAAAATAAAAGCCAGAAATTCCTCCGCCGACCAGTCCAGCTAAAATTCCCAAAAGAAAAACTAATCCTAAAAAGGAAGGTTTTTTTTCTTTTGGGGCTGTTAGTTTCTTTCTAAATATTGGTTTTTTTAATTTAGGAAATTTAAACTCAGGTAATTGATAAAGAGACATATCAATAACTAACAACTTACAACTTACAACTTAAAATGAAAATGTTGTTAGTTGTTAATTGTTAGTCTTACTTTCTATAGTGGTTGAATCTATATTTAAAAATATCAGACCTGACTGGACCAAAAAGAAACATATAAAGACCAACCAAAAGATATTTGAAATAAGTTTTTAATCTCCCATCTTTTTCAAATCTTCTAATGGAAGTAATTACTGATTCGGTTTTAATAAAGCCAAAATTACTAACTTTAGCTGCTCTTTTGGCGAAATCGTAATCTTCTCCTATGGTAATTCTTTCATCAAATCCTCCAATCTCCTGAAAAATTTCTTTTTTGACCAAAACAGAATTGAAAGCATACGCTAAAAACTTTTGAGTTAAATTAACCCAATCATTGTAAATCCTGTAGGCAAATTTGTCAAAACCATTTCCTTTAGGATAAATAGGGAAAGAAGCTACTCCTAAGTTTCTTTGATAAAATTCTTTTAGTAATTTATCTAAAAAGCCTTCCGGCAAAAAAATATTGTCAGCATCCATAAATAAAAATAGATTTCCCTTAGCTTCTTTTGCTCCTCGATTCCTTCCTTGAGGAGGCAACCCGCCGAAGGTAATTTTACAGCCATAATTTTTAGCTATTTCTATTGTTTTATCTTCGGAGCCGGCATCGGCTACAATGACCTCATAATCATTAAATTTTTGCTTCTTTATTTCTTCCAATAACAAAGCAAGATATTTCTCTTCATTTAGGGTTGGAATGATTATGGAAAACATAATGATTTAGAATTTAGAATGTAGAATTTAGAATAATGACTAAATAAATGTTCAATTTTAAATTTTAAATTTTCAATCAATTTTCAATTTTTAAACATTTAAAATTCATTTAAAATTTATCTAAAATTTATCATTTAACATTTAAAATTAAAAGAAAAAGATTCCAGATTCAAGATTCTATATTCCAAATTCTATTGCTTGCGGAATAGCTTTTTGGCTTCCTGCCAAATCTCTGGTTGATTTTGTTTTTCTTTCAGCCAATACCACCATTCTCCTCCCCACAAATAAAATCTATCCAAACCTGTTTTTTTGGCAAATTCTATATTATAGCGAAACTGGCTCAGATTCATCGATTTTTCTTGTTCCTCTAAAGGTGAATCATAGAGCAATGCCGGACCCCAGGGTTCGGCTTGTAATTCTACACAAATTACTTTTTTGTTAAATAAGGCTTTAATAATTTGAGCTTTTCTATGATAAAAAGTCGGAGAAAATGGATAAGTAAAATAAAATTTAAGTTGTCTTACCCAAACTTTTTTATACATAGTTGTTCCGACAATATCACCAATTTGGGCTGCCTGAATCCAGAAAGAACCCTCGCCTGAATCAGTCATAACAACAGAGTGTTTCCCCCTATCTAAGTCCCTAACTAAAACCGCCTCTTGTTCTACAAATTCTTTATCTACCCAGGGGCAAATTCCAAAAGGAAAAAATGGTTCATTTTCTACCTGCCAACCATATATAGCTGAAGAATCTTTATACCTTAGAACCAAAATTCTTAGCATTTCTAAAATTTCATTTTGTTGTTCTTGCTTATTCAACCCTTGGGCCCAAGAAGGAATATGACACTCTGGCCAACGTGGAGTTTTCATTCCAATAACTAAAAGAATTTTAGCATCTCTTTTTTCCGCTTCTTTTATTTGCCAATCTAAGTCCTGGAAATTATATTCATCTTTTTCTGGTTCAAATAAATCCCAGTGAGCAGCCACTTTTAAATCTTTTGTTTTGAGGTCATCAAGTAGAGCTAAATAGGTTGTTCTCCAGTCCAAGCCCAGAAGTTGAGAGTGTTTTTGAGAAAAATTTACTCCCCAGACAATTTCTTCTGCTTGAGGAGATTTTCCGACAAAAAAATACATAGTAAAAATTAAAAATAAAATTAAAAAGCCGAG
>PETY01000026.1 GCA_002780915.1 Candidatus Nealsonbacteria bacterium CG02_land_8_20_14_3_00_34_20
TTCTTAATTTAGATGATGAAAATAAAAAATATTTCTTGAGTTTCCCGGCCGATAAAAAATATGGTTACGGACTAAATTCTGGATATCAACCGCACGGCATAGAATATTTAAAAGCGGAAAATATCCAAGCAACCCCGAAAGGGATAGGGTTTTCGGTAAAGGATATCAGTTTTAACCTCCCTTTGTTAGGCAGTTTCAATATATATAATGCGATAGCGGCAATTTGTGTTGGATTATCCCAAGGTATTTCATTGGAAACTTCTAAATCAGCCTTAGAGAAACTTAAAGTGATTCCAGGCAGAATGGAAGAGGTGATTTCTGAGCCATTTAAAGTATTTGTTGATTATGCTTTTACCCCAAATGCTCTCCAGAAAGCGTACGAAACACTTTCTGAAAATTCCAAATTCCAAATTCCAAATTCCAAAATGGTTTGCGTACTTGGAGCTTGTGGTGGTGGCCGAGACAAATGGAAGAGGCCGGTTTTAGGGGAATTAGCGGCAAAATATTGTGACGAAGTTATTATTACTAATGAAGATCCATACGATGAAGATCCTATGGAGATTATAAATCAAATAGCAGAAGGAGCGGAAGGAAAAGCAAAAACTATTTTGGATAGGAGAGAAGCGATTAAAAAAGCGCTTTTATTAGCTGAACCCGGAGATACAGTAGTTATTACTGGTAAGGGTTGTGAACCTTGTATTTGCGCAGCCAAGGGTAAAAAAATTCCCTGGGATGATAGGGAAGTGGTCAAAGAAGAACTAGAGCACATAACGCATTATGTGCTCTGATTTAAAAAATTAAATTTATGAAAAGGTACGAAATTCTAGAACACAAAGCCGATTTAAAAATAAGGGCGTTTGGAAAAAGAAAAAGAGAGCTTTTTTTGAATATGCTTTTTGGTATGGCTGAAAGCCAAAAACCAGAAATCAAAAAAATAAAAAGGATAAAAAGAAAGATTAAGATAAAATCTTTAGATTCAGAATCCCTCTTAGTTGATTTTTTGAGCGAAGTTTTATATTTGAGCCAGGTGAATAAAGAGGTTTATTTTAAAATTGAATTTGATAAATTTGCAGATATCGAGATTGAAGGAAAGTTAATCGGTCAAAAAGTTGAAAGGTTTGGCGAAGATATCAAAGCTGTAACCTACTACGGTTTGGATATTCGTCAATTAAAAAACAAAATTTGGGAAGCAACGGTTCTTTTCGATATCTAAACTTGCATTCTAACTTTTAATAAAACATATTGTGCGACTAGGCGCCCCAAAGGGCGTTTTTTAATTGATTTTTAGAACAAAACAAGTTAAGATGGATATATGATTTCCAAAAAGGATTTCAGAAAAATTTCTGATTGTCTTTGGGAAATACCCAAAAGTTTTAGGGCTGATATGAAAGTTCCAGCGCGTGCCTATGTTAGTGAAAGAATGTTAGAAGAGAGTTTTAAGGATCGTTCTATAGAACAATTAGTAAATGTATCCACACTTCCCGGCATCCAAAAATATGCTTTAGCCATGCCGGATATACATGAAGGTTACGCCAGTCCTATAGGAGGAGTGGCAGCAATAAGAATCTCTGACGGAGTAATTTCACCTGGAGTTTGTGGGTACGACATCAACTGCGGGATGAGATTGTTAAAATCGGAGCACACTGAGAAAGATATTAAGCCCTATTTAAATAGATTGGCAACGGAAATTCAGAGTCAAATTCCTTCTGGATTAGGGAGAGGAAGAAAAATAAAATTGAGCATTGAACAAATTGATAAAATTTTGGAACAAGGGACTCATATTTTACAAAAACAGGGTTATGGAGAAAAGGAAGATGTTGAAAATTGCGAGGCCAGTGGGAAATTAGATTGGGCCGATGCTTCTGTAGTCTCAGACCATGCTAAAAATAGGGGAAGAGACCAGGTTGGAACTCTTGGGAGTGGCAACCATTTTATGGAAGTGCAAAAAGTAGAGGAAATTTTTGATAAAGAGGTTGCAGGAGTTTTTGGTTTATTCAAGGATCAAATTGTAGTAATGATCCATACTGGTTCTAGAGGTCTCGGTCATCAGGTTTGTACTGATTATTTAAGAACAATGATTCCGGCCATGCAAAGATACAGAATAAAAGTTCCAGACAGGGAATTTGCTTGTGTCCCATTTAGTTCTCCAGAAGGACAAAGGTATTTTTCGGCTATGGCTTCTGCCGCCAATTATGCCTGGGCGAATCGCTATATGGTTGCTCATTATACTAGAAAGGCCTGGAAACAGGTGTTAGGAGAAAAAGAAAAACTCGAATTATTATATGATGTGGCCCATAATATTATCAAAAAAGAAAAATATAAAATCGATGGAAAAGATACCGAAGTTATTGTTCATCGCAAAGGGGCGACCAGAGCTTTTCCGCCAGGCCATCCTGAGATCCCGAGAAAATATAGAGAAGTTGGTCAGCCGATTTTGATCCCAGGAAGTATGGGAACTGCCTCATATGTTTTAGTTGGTCAAAAAGAAGGAGAGGAAGCTTTCTTTAGTACGTGTCACGGTGCAGGTCGTACAATGTCCCGGCACGAGGCAATGAGAAGGGTTTCTGGACAGGAAGTGGTAAAAAGTTTAGAATCAAAAGGAATTATCATAAAATGTCAGTCATTGAGAGGAATTGCCGAAGAGGCGCCAATGGCTTATAAAGACGTTGACGAAGTAGTTCAGGTCGTGCATAGTGCTGGCTTGTCAAAAAAAGTAGCAAAATTGGTACCAACGGCAGTTATAAAAGGAGAATAATTAAAAAATTTTCAATTCCTAATTTTCAATGAATTTTCAATTTTTTAATTTTCAATTAAGAATTTTAAGGGTTGATGAGCAAAAATGGTTGAAAGGAAATTTCCCAAGAGTATACGCAAATTTATTCGCAAAGAGAAGGCTCGGATTCGCCGAGAAGTTTTAGATATGAAAAAGCAAGAGGAATTGATTGGAAAACTTTACACTGCGTTAGAAATTGCAAGGTCAGGCAAAAACAACAAAGAGGGCAAATCTCTAACGGAGTAAATATCAAAAATTATGAATAAATTTTTTCTAACCTCAGAATCAGTTGCGCCTGGGCATCCTGACAAAATTTGTGATGTTATTGCTGATACTGTATTAGACAGTATTTTAAAAAATGATAAATATGGCAGAGTAGCTTGCGAAGTTATGGTCGGAAATGGCTATGTTATTATTGGAGGAGAAATTACCACTAAAACCTGGGTTGATGTAAACAATTTAGCTCGCAAGGTAATTAAAGAAATTGGCTATAATAACCCAGAATACGGTTTTGATTACCGGACAGTAGCAGTTTTTAATGCCATTCATGGACAGTCTCCAGATATTGCCAGGGGGGTGAGAAAAACCGGGACCAAAAAACAAGGAAGCGGTGATCAGGGAATGATGATAGGTTATGCTTGTCAGGAAACTCCGGAATTAATGCCCTTGCCGATAATGTTGGCCCATAAATTAGTTCAGAGATTAACCGAAATTAGAAACAAAAAAATTCTTTCTTATCTAAGACCAGATGGGAAGAGCCAGGTCACGGTTGAATATCAAAACGGAAAGCCAAAAAGATTGGATTCAATAGTAATCTGTGCTCAGCATAATCCAGATGTTTCTTTGGCAAAATTAAAGGAAGACATTATCGAAAAAGTAATTAAACCTATTTGCCAAAAATATTTAGATATAAAGACAAAATATTATATTAATAATACTGGGCGATTTGTAATTGGGGGACCGTTTTCAGATACCGGAGCCACTGGCAGAAAAATAGTTGTTGATTCTTATGGAGGAGCAGTGCCGGTTGGAGGTGGCTCATTCGGGGGGAAAGACCCTACTAAAGTTGATAGATCCGGAGCTTATATGGCTCGCTATATTGCCAAGAATATTGTTGCTGCTAATTTAACTGAGAAATGTTTAGTAAAATTAGCTTATGTAATTGGAGGAATAAAACCTATTGAGATGAGTATAGACACTTTTGGCACCGCAAAAGTCTCAGAAGAGAAATTAATTAAAATTATTCCTAAAGTTTTCGATTTATCTCCGGGTGGAATTATAAAACAACTAAATTTGTTACGGCCGATTTATAGAAAAACTTCTTGTTTTGGTCATTTCGGCAGGGAAGAGCCAGAGTTTACCTGGGAAAGAAAAAATAAAATTAAACAATTACTCAAAAAAGAGTTTTAACCATATAGGTATCTTTTAATTTATAGCCTAATTTTCGAAAATATTCTCTGGTTCCAATAGCTGAAATCACTGCTATTTTTTTAAAACCAAATTCATTCTTTGCTATTTTTTCTGCTTCTTTAATTAATTTCTTGCCCAATCCTTTGTGTTGAGGAGAAAAAATTGATTTTCCTCTTAATGGAATTTGTTTTCCATAAGTGTGGAGTTCTCTGATTAAAGCAGTATTTTTCAATACTGACAAAATAGAGCAAAGCTCATTTTCTTTTTGGACCCTCAATCTTAGTAAGCTGTATAATTTATCTTTTGTTTTATTTTCAAAACTTAAAAATATTTCTCTTCCGTTTGAAGCTTGATAATCTTGCCTGAAAAGATGAACTAATTCTGCGGGTTTATATTCTCCTCTTACTTCTCTACATCTAATGCATTTGCATCGCCAGCCTTCATTTTTAGATTCTTTAGCGATAATTTGACGTAAATTGGAAATTTTAACCCCTCCTTTGATAATTCTTGGCGAAGGGATGTCTCGAGTAATTCTTTGGATTCTAACATAATAAGGAATTTTCTTTTTAATACCTTTCAAGAAATTAATTATTTGCGATTCGGTATAAGGCTCGTATTTTCCTTTTAAATACAATTTGTAAAGTGGAGTTTCTTTTAAAAGAGCACAAGGATAAATTTTTAAGAGGTCTGGCCGAAAACCAGGATTTTTAAATAATTCTTCAAATATTTTTTCATCGCGTTTTAAATCTGAACCTAACAAATTAGGCATCATCTGATATAGAACTTTAAAACCAGCATCTTTCAAAAGTTTTGTTGCCAAAATTGTTTCTTTTATCCCGTGCCCTCTTAAATTTAATTTTAGAACATCGTCATAAACCGACTGAACCCCCAACTCAACCATTGTTACGCCTAATTTTCTCAAACTTTTAATTTCTGAAATATCAATAAAATCTGGTCGAGTTTCAATTGAAATTCCAATCATTCTATGTTTTGCCTTCTCATTCTTTTTTTGTTCTTTTTTTAAAGTTTGAAAATTGAAAATTGAAAATTCATTGAAAATTGAAAATTGAAAATTGAAAATTTTTAAACTAGCAGATTCATTACATGCCTCAAAACACCTCTTAACAAACCACTCTTGATATTTTTTTGGATAGTAACTCCATGTTCCGCCTACTATTCTTAACTCAACTTTATCCGTGGGATGTCCTTCCATTTCTAACATTTCTAATCTTTTTTTAACCTGGAGGTAGGGATTATAATTTAACTTTTTTGCCCTCTCTACAGCCGGTTCTCCCGATACGTAGCTTTTCGGGATACCTTTTTCAACCGGGCAATAAATACATTTTCCTGGGCAGGGATAAGGTTTAGTTAAAACTGAAACATTGACTATTCCCGAGAGGGAGCGAATTGGGCGGGTTATAAAGAGATTTTTTAGAGTTAAATTTTCCTTTTTAATTAACTTATGATAAGATTGTAGTAGTTCAATATTGCTCGGACAGGTAGTTTTATATTTCTTTGCTATTTTTCTTTTGAAAGACTCCAAGTCCCTCCGATTTTTTAATCGACTTTTAACTAATTCTTTAATTATTGTTTCAGAATAATCCATGAAAAAAGAATATGCAGAATACCTTCTTAAAAAGACTCAAAGAGATTATAACCTGCTCGCCGAAGATTATGCAAGAACGAGAGAATATATTCCTCAAGACCTTAAAGATTTAATAGAATATTCTTTCGCCGGAGAAAAAATTTTAGATGCAGGATGCGCTGATGGCAGACTTTATCCATTATTTAAAAGAAAACAGATTGACTATTTTGGAATTGATATTTCTGAGAAACTAATTGGAATTGCTAAAAGAAAATATCTTCACCCTCCTAAATTTTTCAAAGAAAAACTTGGAAGGACAAGAGCGAAATTTCAAATTGCCAATGCCCTAAACCTGCCCTTTCCTGGAAAATTTTTTGATAAAGCTTACTCTATCTCTGTTTTACACAATATTCCATCTTATGATTTCCAACTTCAGTACTTAAAAGAAATAAAAAGGGTTTTGAAGCCAGAAGGACTTTTGATTTTGAGAGTTTGGGACCTTTGGAAAAGAAAACAGGGTTGGAAATTATTTTTGGAATATAGTTTTTTAAAATTGTTTAGACGACACCCTCCCACCGTCCCATTTGAATTGGATTTTTTTGATGTCTTTATTCCCTGGAAAGATTCCAGGGGGGAGTTCTTAGTCCAGCGTTATTTTCACTGCTTTAGGAAATGCGAGCTTGAAAAGCTAATCAAGAAGGCAGGATTTAAGATTCAAGAAAGCTATCGCCTGGGCAAAGACCCCAGAACTAATATTTACATAATAGCTAAAAAGCATTAATTTAGAATTTAATTTATGAAAACTAAAAATAAAAAAGAAGAAGGGCTGTTTTAAAAGAATGTGATATAAATTCAAAAAGAATAGCTTTTTCCGAGAAATTATCTCAAAAATACAAAAATATTACCCTAAAAATTTTATCTAAGGCAAACCATAAATTTAATGACTTCGGCTCTCAAGAGAAATTAATCAAAGAAACCGTAAAGTGGCTAAAGAAGTATTTATAAGCTCAACAGAGAGCGAAATTCTCTTTTCCACCCCCATAGTTTAACTTGCCCGCCCAAATTTTGCCCTTGTAGCTTAATGGATAAAGTACAGCCCTCCGGAGGCTGGGATGAGGGTTCGATTCCTTCCAGGGGCATAAGTTTACTCTTTTCCTTTATTTTGTTAAAATATATTTATATGCGCTACAAGATTGTAGTTTCTGGGGCAGCCAGAGTTAGCCATTGTTGCAAAGAGATTGAGAAAATATCAAAAGAGGTTGGCAAGGAAGTTGCTAGGCGCAATTGTATTTTAGTTACTGGGGCAACCACTGGTGTTCCTTACTTTGCTGCCCTGGGGTGTAAAGAGAATGGGGGCTTTAATGTTGGTTTTTCACCAGCAACCTCTGAGGCTGTTCACTTGAAAACTTATAAACTTCCCTTAAAACCATTCGATGTAATGATTTATACTGGAGCTGATTATGTAGGGAGAAATGTAATTATGACCAAATCAGCAGATGGAGTGATTATCGTTTGTGGAAGAATGGGCACTTTGCATGAATTTGCTACCGCCTTTGAAATTCAGAAACCAATCGGGGTCTTAGAGAAAACAGGAGGAACGGCTGATAAAATAAAATTGATTGCTGCCGGGCCTTATAGAGGAGTCAAAAAAATTATTTATGAGAAAAGCCCTAAAATTTTAATTGCTAAACTTATTAATTTAATTAAAAAAGAGAAAAAGCAAAATTCAAAACATTTAAACAAAAAAGGTCGAGGTCCTGAAAGTAAAAGATAAAATTTTACTGCGGGACAAGAAATATTAAAATTTAAATCATTAATTATATTTTATGGACAAAGAAAACAAAGAAGGAAAATTAATAGGGGAAGTAACTCATTACTTCGATAAAATAAAGGTTGCAGTAGTTGAATTGGATGGTCCGCTTTCTATTGGAGATACAATTAGAATAATCGGGGGAGAAAATACTGACTTTACTCAAGAAATAAAGTCAATGGAGATGGAACACGAAAAAATAAAAAAGGCGAAAAAAGGACAAGCGATTGGTCTGGGGATAAAAGAGAAAGTAAGAGAAGGATACAAAGTGTATAAGATATAACTTTACAACTAACAACTCACAACTAATAACTCATAACGTCCGAGAACTATCGAGGTTAGACCTCGATAACCTCGATGATCAATTCCAAGCTATGAGTTCCAAGTTGTCGGTTATTGGTTAAATAATGGATTTTTTGGTTAATTCTCAAATTCAACTTTTTCTTCAGTTAATTTTAGCTACTCTTTTAGGGGCTTTTATCGGTTTTGAAAGAGAATATAAAAGAAAAGAAGCCGGACTTCGAACTTATAGCCTAGTTTGTTTGGGAGCCTGTCTTTTTACTGTTCTTTCTAATTGTTTGTTTTTTACTTTTTTGGGTCAGAAGGAAATTAATTTTGATCCCTCTAGAATTATTCAGGCGATAGTTATGGGCGTGGGGTTTATAGGGGCCGGAGTGATTTTTCGTGAAAAAGTTACAATAAAAGGATTGACTACGGCGGCTGGCCTTTGGGTAACCGCAGCTATTGGAATCGCTGTAGGAATTGGATACTACTCTTTGGCTGCTTTTTCTGCTATTTTAGTAATCCTTATTCTGTTTGGCTTCGGAGAGTTAGAAAGGAATATTTTAAATAAAATATGGGATAGGAAGACATAAAAACTTATAGCCATGAGGTTTATAGCTGATTTTCATTTACATTCTAAATATTCCAGGGCGACTAGCCCTCAAATGGATTTAGAAAATTTAGATAAATGGGCCAAGGTTAAGGGGATTAAAGTTTTGGGTACTGGAGATTTCACCCATCCAGAATGGTTTAAGAATTTAAAAGAAAAGTTAGAGCCGGCAGAATCCGGACTTTTTAAACTTGCCCCGTACCGAACTGGTTCTGGTGTTGGGTTAAAAAATACTGACACTGAAACGCGCTTTATTCTTACCACTGAGATTAGCTGCATTTATTCCAAGAAGGGCAAGGTTAGAAAAATTCATAATGTAATTTTTGCTCCCTCTCTTGGAATAGCCGAAAAAATTAATACCCGTTTAAACTTGATTGGAAATCTAAAAGCTGATGGCCGGCCAATTTTAGGATTAGATGCTAAAGAATTAGCAAAAATTGTTTTAAATGCGTCGCAAGATTGTTTAATTGTTCCGGCTCATGCCATGACTCCATGGTTTGGTATCTTTGGTTCTAAATCTGGCTTTGATTCAGTTGAAGAATGTTTTGAAGATTATTCTAAATATATTTATGCATTAGAAACAGGGCTTTCTGCTTCTCCTTCTATGATTTGGCGGATTCCAGATGGCAGAGAATGGACCTTGATTTCTAACAGTGATGCTCATAGCTTAGCCAACATTGGTAGAGAGGCAAATATTTTCGAAGGAGAAGAATTAAATTATAAAAACATTATTGAGGCTATTAAAAAAGGAAGTAAAACTATTAAAAAAGAGCCTTTGAAATTGATTTCTACTATTGAGTTTTATCCCGAAGAAGGGAAATATCATTATGATGGTCATAGAGAATGTGGGGTAAGTTTAAGTCCTCAGGAATCAAAGAAATATAATAATCTCTGTCCAGTTTGCGGTAGACCCTTGATTATTGGAGTTTTAAACCGAATAGAACAATTAGCGGATAGGCCCGAAGGGTTCAAACCAGAGAACGTTATTTCTTTTAAGAGTTTAGTTCCTCTTCAGGAGATAATTACTGAGAGTTTAGGCGTAAAAAGCGTCACTAAACAGGTTGACAATGAATATAAAAGTTTAATTGAGAAATTTGGCTCGGAGTTTAAGGTTTTGCTTGATGTCCCTTGCCAGGATCTCCAAACCGCAGCCCTAGAGGAGGTTGCCGAAGGGATTATCAGGGTAAGAGAAGGCCGAGTTCAAATTGAACCCGGTTACGATGGGGTTTATGGTAAGGTAAGAATTTTTTCAGAAAAAGAAAAGAAAAAAGCTTTTGGCCAAAAAACTCTATTTTGAGCGAAGCGAAAAACAAGGTTCTCGCGACGAGAAGCCCTTGTTTTAATAAAAATAATATTAATTTTCCATTTTAAATGTTCCCCTACTTCCCCTTCAAGAGAGAAATTTTATTTAAGCAATATCAATCTCCATTACTTTTCATTTTTTTACTAGTCTTATTTTCAGGATTGGTAGGTTTTTTCTTAATTCAGGATATTCAAAAAACCACCGAGAACATAGAAAATATTTATCTTACTCAACCAAGACTTCCTGCAGCATATTTGAAATTAAACCAGGGAACTTTATTTTTTGTGGGAGATATTATGTTAAATAGAGGAATAAAATCAGTAGTTGAAACTTACGGTGGAGGCAACTTTGAATTCCCCTTTTTTAAAATAGCCGATTATTTAAAAACAGCCGATATTTTATTTGGAAATTTAGAAGGACCTATTTCTGATAAAGGGAAAAATGTTGGCAGTATTTATTCTTTTCGGGCAATTCCCGAAGTTTTAAAAGGATTAAAATTTGCTGGTTTTGATATCTTATCTGTGGCTAATAATCATATTTTCGATTATGGCAGAGAAGCAATGGAAGACACTTTAATTAGATTAAAAGAGGCTCAAATTGAATATATTGGAGCA
>PETY01000021.1 GCA_002780915.1 Candidatus Nealsonbacteria bacterium CG02_land_8_20_14_3_00_34_20
CAGCGTCGGGATTTTCCCTAAAATAGGTTCGGATTTTGTCCAAAAGGCACCGCAATTAAAAAACCGGCATTGCCGGTTTTTTAATTGCGGAGAGGGTGGGATTCGAACCCACGGTACCTTTCGATACACGGTCTTTCCAGGACCGCCAATTAAACCGCTCTTGCACCTCTCCATTCTTTATATTTATTAATAATCCTTGGATTGGATGATCCGAATATTCTTAAATAATCAATTATATCTTTAACGCCATACAAATAAATCCTTCTGCCCTTATCTGTTATATGCGGCTTAATTTTAAACTTATTGAAAATATTTGCAACGGAATTTAATAATTTCTTTAAAAGCTTACGAACATAATAAGAATATTTTAAATCGGATTTGGAATTTAACGTAATAACAACTTGCCAATCATTATTTATTCCTCCGTCACCGAAGATAATACCCATTAGTTCTGATAAATTTACGGATTCGGATGGAATTTTAACAATCTTCCGATGACTTTTTTGGGAATATTTTAATAAACTGATATCCATTTTTTAAATCTGCATTTCTCTAAGTATTCTTATTCTCTCTTCTACTGGAGGGTGAGTCATAAATAATTTAGTTAGCCAACTTTTGCTTTGTTTTCCTCTAAACGGATTTTGAATATATAAATGACAAGTTGAAGCGTTGGCTACTTTCAGAGGAGCAGGGTCCTGAGAAATTTTTTCCAAAGCGCGAGCTAATCCCTCCGGATATCGAGTTAAAAGAGCGCCCGAAGCATCGGCTAAAAATTCTCTTTTTCGGGAGATAGCCAATTGAATTAAAGCGGCAGCGATTGGAGCTAAAATTGCGGCAAAAATTCCCAAAAGCATCATAATTAACCCACTTGAATCCCTGGAATCTCCCCTCATCTCTCCCCGAAAACTGATTCTTAAAAAGAAATTTGCGAGCAAGGCAACAATTCCTACCAAAATTACAACCACTGTTCCTAAAAGCATGTCTTTATTTTTAATATGGGAAAGCTCATGAGCTATTACCCCTTCTAATTCTACTCTATCTAATTTCTCTAAAAGTCCTTTGGTTATTACCACCACTGCGTATTTTTCATCCCGACCAGTAGCAAAAGCATTTGGCTGTTGTTCCTGGATAATATAAATTTTGGGAATGGGTAAGCCGGCAGTAATGCAGAGATTTTCTACAATTCTATAAAGCTCTGGATTATCTTTCTTTTCAATAGGATGAGCATGGCTGAGCGCCAAAACAATCTTATCTGAATACCAATAACTGAAAAAACTTTGTAAAACAGCTAAAATTATTGCTATGAACAAAAAAATTGAATTATCTAATAAATAACTAAAAAGCCAGCCAAGAGCAATGATTAATACTAAAAAACCTGTAATTAAAAGCCAGGTTTTTCGAGTATTTGATTCAGCGTGAGAGTAAAGAGTCATTAGAATTTAACTTTAGGAGCTTCTCTTGCTTCAACCTCTTCCAGCTCAAACAATTCCATCTGTTTAAAGTTAAACATCGAAGCAGTGATGTTTGCAGGAAAACTCTCAATTTTGATATTCAAGTCTCTCACATTGCCATTATAAAAGCGCCTGGCTGCCTGGATTTTATCTTCGGTATCTCGCAATTCTCTCTGGAGTTCCAAAAAATTAGAAGATGCTTTCAATTCCGGGTAATTCTCCGAAACAGCAAAAAGAGATTTTAGAGTATTAGATAAAGCATTTTCTGTCTCCCCTTTTTCTTTTAAACCTTTGGCTTCCATTGCTTTACTTCTAGCTTCGGTTACTCTTTGAAAAACTTCTCTTTCATGAGTAGCATATCCTTTAACTGTTTCTACTAAATTAGGAATTAGATTGTATCTTCGCTTTAGTTGAACATCTATATCTGCCCAGGCTTCTTTGGTTCGGTTTCTGAGTTTTACCAAACCATTGTAAGTAAAAATTATCCCTAAAGCCAAAACTACCAGAACAATTAAAACAACGGTTAAAATATCCATAATGGTAATTTTATTTATTTTTTATTTTTAAGTTTAATCGACCCATTTATTATAACCAATTTATTATAATCAAAAACCCCTCAAAAAGCAAAAGGGGTTCCTGAATGTTAGTTGTTAGTTATTAGTATCCTCCTGGCATTCCCATTCCACCCATTCCTCCTGCTCCTGGAACGCCTTTTTCGGATTCCTTCTCAACTACTACGCATTCGGTAGTCAAAAGCATTGAAGCGGCAGAAATAGCATTTTGAAGGCAAGCTCTTACTACTTTACTAGGGTCTACGATACCAGCTTTTACTAAGTCTTCAAAGGTATCAGTAGCTGCGTTGTATCCTTGGTTTTGAGATAATTTCTTGACTTCGGCTGCTATTACCGCTCCATCTTTCCCAGCATTTTCAGCTATTTTTCTAATTGGTTCTTCTAAAGATCTCTTTAAGATAGCCAACCCTATTTTTTCTTCTCCTCTGAATTTCAAACCTTCCAGGACTTTCTGGCATCGCAATAAGGCTACTCCACCCCCGGGCACAATTCCCTCTTCAATAGCTGCACGAGTTGCGGCCAAGGCGTCTTCTGTCTTGTGCTGCTTTCCTTTTTGTTCAACTTCAGTAGCTGCTCCCACTTTAATTACTGCTACTCCTCCAGATAGCTTAGCTAGTCTTTCCTGAAGTTTTTCTTTATCAAAATCTGATTCTTCCATTTCGACTTGTTTCTTAATTTGGGAAATCCTTGATTCAATTTCTGATTTTTTACCTTTCCCTTCTACTATAGTAGTATTTTCTTTAGTGCAAACAATTCTTCTTGCTTTTCCTAAGGAATTTAAATCAATATTCTCTAATTTTAATCCCAGCTCTTCAGAAACAACCTGGCCTCCTGTAATAATAGCAATATCTTGGAGCGTTTCCTTTTTCCTGTCTCCAAACCCAGGGGCCTTAATAGCCACAGGATTAAATGTTCCCCGAAGTTTATTAATTACCAAAGTAGCTAAAGCATCACCCTCTATTTCCTCGGCTATAATCAAAATGTCTTTTTTACCAGTTCTAACAATTTTTTCCAATAAAGGAACCATTTCCTGCAAGGAAGAAATCTTCTTGTCGGTAATTAAAATATAAGGATCTTCCAATACTGCTTCCATTCTCTCCATGTCAGTCACCATATAAGGAGAAATGTATCCCTGGTCAAGTTGAAGACCTTTGACTATCTCTTTATCTAAACCTAATCTTTTTGATTCTTCTATCGTAACCACCCCATCTTTCCCTACTTCTTTAATAACTTGAGCAATAAGATTCCCAATTTCTTTGTTTTCAGCAGCAATAGTAGCCACTTGAGCGATTTCTTCTTCAGTTGAAACCGGCTTGGAAACTCTTTTAAGTTCCTCAATTACCACTTCGGCTCCTTTTTCCAATCCTCTCTTAATAGCTAAAGGATTAGTGCCAGCAGTAACATTTTTTAAACCTTCTTTAATTAAGATTTGGGCTAAAAGAGTAGCCGTAGTAGTACCATCTCCAGCCACATCATTGGTCTTCTCAGCAACCTGTTTCACAATTTCTGCTCCCTGGTTTTCTATCCGGTCCTCTAATTCAATTTCTTTAGCTATGGTTACCCCATCATTGGTAATGGTAGGACCACCAAAACTCTCCCCTAGAACCACATTGCGGCCTTTTGGACCTAAGGTTACTGTTACAGCATTTGCCAACTTATCAACCCCTGCCTTTAATTTTTTTCGCGCTTCTTCAGAGTAAAGAATTTGTTTAGCCATATTCCTTCGCTTCGCTCAGTTAAATGCAAAGTTCAAAAGGAAAAATGCAAAATAACTGAACGGAATTCTAATTAGAAACTTTTAATTTTTCACTTTTCGCTTTTAGTTTCGCGATTTTATTCTAAAATCGCGAGGATGTCGTCTTGCGAGGCAATTAAATATTCTTTATCGTCGACCTTTATTTCATTGGGACCATATTTTGTGAATAAAACTTTATTTCCTGGTTTTACATCCAAGGGAATAACTTTGCCCGAGGAAGTTTTTTTACCCGGTCCTACGGCAATAACCCTTCCCTCCTCTGGTCTGTCTTTCTCGGCCGATTGAGGAAGCAAAATCCCTCCTTTTGTTTTTTCCTTTTCTTTGCGGGGTTCAATAAGGACATGATCAGATAATGGTTTAATCTTCATAAATTTATTTAAACATATAAACATTTAAGCATATAAGCATTTCTAATTTAATTTTGCTTAAATGTTAAAGTGTTTAAATGTTAAAGTGTTTAAACGTTAAAATGAATTTTTAGCACTATCGACCTTTGACTGCTAATTTTAATTTTATTCAATTAATTTCTTTTGTCAACCCCGTAGTTATAAGTTATAAGTTGAAATGGAGTTGACTTAAATAGAAGTTTCAGATAATATTAAAATGTGAAAAATTTGGTTTGGCAAATTTTAGCCGGAATTTTGGGGATAGGGCTCGCCTGTCATTTTATTGAGGGCGTAAACTATGATGGAAAAATTACTACTATTCTCTTAGTGGGTTTAGCCCTGGGATTGCTTAATTTTTTTGTTAAGCCAATTTTAGAAAAAATTACTCTCCCCTTGAGAGTTATTACTTTAAATTTATTCTCTTTAGTAATCGTAATGGGTCTAATTTGGATAATAGATTGTATCTTCGCCAGGGAGCAGTTTGAAATTATGGGAATAGTAAATCTATTCTGGACAGCTCTCATCGTCTGGGGGATAGAAATTCTATTTACCCTTGGGCCTTCTCAAAAATGAACGCTACTTTACTCATAATTCAAGTAATCGTCTGCATTTTATTAATTATTTGCATCCTTCTCCAGCAAAGAGGGACAGCCTTAGGGTCAGCCTTCGGTGGCGAGGGAGGTTTTTATGCAACCAGACGCGGTATCCAAAAAAAACTTCTTTGGCTAACCATATTTCTTGGAGTTATTTTTATTATCTTGGCTATTTTTAATTTAGTCTCTCCGTAATTTTAATGTCTTCCTTTTTAAAATTCGCTTGGTTTAAGATGCCCTCAAAACTTCAGTGGGCTCAATTTTTTAAGATTTTAAATAAAAAAGAAAGGTTTTTCTTTTTTTTATGCTTAATTTTATTTTTAGGGTCTGGCATTTTTCTTGCTTCAAATTTCTATTTTGAGCATACCTTTGTAGTGCCAAAAGAAGGTGGGATTATCAGGGAAGGTATCTTGGGCCAACCTCAGTTTATTAATCCCCTTTTAAGCTGGTCATCTGATATTGACAGAGATTTAGTAGAATTAGTTTTTTCAGGGCTAATGACTTATAATAAAGAAGGAGAAATTATTCCCGATTTAATTGATGGTTATGAATTTAAAGATAATGGAAAAACTTTTGAATTTTCTTTAAAACCAGGGGTAAAATGGCAGGATGGAGAATCTTTAACCTGCGATGATGTAATTTTCACTGTAAATTTAGTTCAGGATTCCAAATATCTAAGTCCTTTAAGGCCAAATTGGCAAGGAATAGAAATAGAGAAAATTTCAGAAGAAAGAGCTCGTTTTAAGCTAATCCAGCCCTATAGCGGATTTTTAGAAAATTTAACTCGCTTAAAAATTTTACCAAAACATATATGGGAGAATATTCCCAGCCAAAACCTTGCTTTGATTCCCGAATTAAATCTTTTTTCTCCAGTAGGATCTGGCGCTTTTTCGGTAGAAGAAGTAAAACAAAGAAAAGATAAATTTATTGAATCGGTTACTCTAAAAAGGAACGAAAATTATTTTGGCAAAAAACCAGAGCTTAAAAAAATCATTTTTCTTTTTTTTGAAAAAAAGGATGGGCTAATTTCTGCCCTGAAAAATAAAAAGATTCAAGCTGTTTCGCCAGAAACTCTAGGGGACTATTTTTCTTGTAATTTTGAAAATTCTAATTTTTATTCCTTTGAAATTCCTAACTATTTTGTTGTTTTTTTCAATATTAATAAAAAACTTTTCTCAGAAAAAGAAGTAAGGCAAGCCCTTGCCCGCGCTATCAATAAAGAAGAAATTATTGAGCAAGTTTTAAATGGTCAGGCAAAAATTGTTAACTCCCCAATTTTGCCAGATTTTTATGGTCTTAAAGAACCAAAAGAAACCTTCCCCTTCAATCCAGAACAAGCAAAAGAAATTTTAGAAAAAGAAGATTTTCTGCTTAAAGATGGACAAAGAATAAAAACAATTGAAAAACTCCCAGAGTTTCAATTCAAAAAAGATTTGAAATTTGGGGACCAAGGATTGGAAGTGAAAAAGCTTCAAGAATGTCTAGCTAGAGAAGAAGTCTATCCTGATGGCGAAATTACCGGTTATTTTGGCTCAAAAACCAAAGAAGCTGTAATCTCATTCCAGGAAAAATATAAATCAGATGTCTTGGAACCCTATGGTTTAACTCAAGGCACAGGTAAAGTTTTAAAAAGTACCAGAGAAAAACTAAATGAAGTATGCTGGCCTGCTCCAGTAGAAGAAGTTCCTTTATCGTTTAGTTTGACTACCGTAAATAATCCTAATTTAATCAAGGCAGCTCAAATTCTAAAAAAGCAATGGGAAAAAATAGGAGTTCCTGTGGAAATAAAAGTTCTTGAAGTTCAAGAGCTTAAGAAAATCATCAGAGAAAGAGATTTTGAGAGCCTCCTTTTTGGGGAAACATTAGGAGGAATACTTGATCCTCTTCCTTTCTGGCATTCGGCTTATAAAGTAGACCCTGGTTTAAATTTAGCTTCTTATGAAAATAAAAAGGTAGATGAGCTTTTAGAAAAAGCGCGAATATTTATTAACTTCAAAGACCCGGAAAGAGAAAAGATTTTAGAAGAATTTCAAGAAATTCTAATAGCAGACTCGCCGGTTATCTTCTTATATAGGCCAAATTATCTTTATTTGGTTTCTTCTGAAATTAAAGGGATTGAGACAGGAAAAATTATGGACCCATCTGGAAGATTCTTGGATATTGAGGGTTGGTACGTTAAAACAAAAAGAGTGTGGCAATAAAAACTTTCAATTAACAGTTAATGAACAAACTTAAAAATCCAGATATACGCTTCCTAAATGATATGAAATCGGTTCTCTATGACCAGAAATGGACAAAAAATGCGCCGAATTTCGAACTTTATTATATGTATAGAGAAGTTAAGAAAAAAGACAGCTTAAGATACGATGTTACGATTATTCCGTCAAGAATGTTGGGCAAGGAGTTTATTCGGACAAAGGGCAATCGCAATTGGAAAACATATCCGGAATTCTACACTGTATTGAAAGGAGAAGCAATTTTCTTACTCCAAAAAGTTAAAGGAAAAATCGTTAAAGACATTTTAGCCGTAAAAGCCCAAAAGGGAAACTGGGTTATCGTTCCTGCCAACTATGCTGTTATAACTATTAATCCCGCTAAAAGAGAATTAAAAATTGGAAATTGGGTTTCCGAAAAAAATAAAAATATTTATAAAGAATTAGAAAGAATGAAAGGGGCTGCTTATTTTTATACAGAAAAAGGCTGGATGAGAAATAAAAATTATAAAAAAGTGCCGAAATTGCGATTCGAGAAACCTCTCAAAAAAAGCCCAGCTAATTTTGATTTTTTAAAGAGATAAGAACCTCTCGTCGCTTCGCTCCTCGAGAACCTTGATTCGCTAATGTATAACATATATTCTTGAATTAAGAACCTCTCGTCGCTTTAGCCTTAAAATATAAAATTAATCCCCCCAGTTAAAACTATTGAGGAATTTAAACGAAAGTTGAAGAAAATTTAACTTTATGTTAGAGTGAAATCTATTCATTCTCTCTTAAGTGGTCGAACAACCTTAAAGGAGAGTTTTTATTAGAAACATGCTAAAAAAAATTTTAATTACCGGAGGAGCAGGTTTCATTGGAACCAATACCGCCGCTTATCACCTCAAAAAGGGAGATAAGGTTATTGTTTATGATAATCTCTCTCGAGCTGGAGCCAAACAAAACTTAAATTGGCTAAAAAGCCGAAATGATGATTTCATTTTTATTAAAGGAGATATCAAGAACTATAAAAAATTATTAGAAACTTTCAAAAAATACAAACCGGATTTAATTTACCATCTAGCAGCTCAAACGACGATGGTAACTTCGGTAGAAAATCCCCGGGAAGATTTTGAAATCAATGCTTTAGGAACCTTTAATACTTTGGAGGCAATGAGAAAGACAAAAAGTAAAGCTGTCGCAGTTTATAGTTCTACTAATAAAGTGATGGGAGATTTGGCTTACATTCCGATTATTGAAAAAGAAAAAAGATATGACTATAAAGATATTAAAGGTGTTGATGAAAATTTCCCTTTAAATTTCCATGGCCCCTACGGGTGTTCAAAGGGCTGTGGCGATCAGTATTTCCTTGACTACGCCAGAATTTTTGGCTTAAATACAATTGTCTTCAGGCAATCGGGAATTTATGGACCTCATCAATTTGGTATCGAAGAGCAGGGATGGTTAGCCTGGTTTTGTAATGCCCTACTCTTTGATAAACCCGTCACTATTTTTGGCAATGGAAAACAAGTCAGGGATGTTTTGTATATCGATGATTTATTGCGGGCCTTTGATTTAGCCGTGATGAATATTAAAAAAACTCGAGGAAAACCATATAATATAGGTGGAGGACCAAAATCTTCTCTCTCTATTTGGGAATTATTTGCTATACTAGAAAAATTAGCTAGCAAAAAATTTAATTTCTCTTTTGGCTCCTGGCGGCCGGGCGACCAAAAAATCTATATTTCGGATATCTCGAAAGCAAAAAAAGATTTTAATTGGCTACCAAAAGTTTCTCCTAAAGAAGGAATTAAAAAGCTTTACGATTGGATTTCTCAAAACAAAAATCTCATCCAACAAGCAAAGGTTTTTAAGAGGTAGGCGGGTATGGCGGAACTGGCAAACGCGCTAGATTCAGGTTCTAGTGGGAGAAATCCCATGGAGGTTCAAATCCTCCTACCCGCACCACCACTCAATAATTGCAAGCGAGGGAGAAATGGAAAAACAGATTTTTACATTTCAACCGAGCGAAGCAATTATGCGGCGAAGCCACAATAATTGCAAGCGAGGGAGAAATGGAAAAACAGATTTTTACATTTCAACCGAGCGAAGCAATTATGCGGCGAAGCCACAATAAATAAATACAGATTTATGACGAATTCACACTGGTCCACAAATTCGTGAATTCGTGTCTATTCGTTTCTTATTCGCGTAAATTCGTTTAATTTATCATGGAACAACAAACAAAACAAAATCTACGGATTATTCCTCTGGGCGGTTGCGAAGAAGTCGGCAGGAATATGACCGTTTTTGAATATAAGAAAGATATTCTGATTTTAGATATGGGACTGCAATTTCCTGAAGAAGATATGCCGGGCATAGATTATGTAATTCCAAACATTGAATACTTAAAAGGCAAAGAGCGGAACATTCAAGGAGTTATTTTTTCCCACGGCCATTTAGATCATATTGGAGCCGCTCCTATATTGTTAAAAAAACTCGGCAATCCGTTTATTATAGGAAGACCTCTTACAATAGAAATGATTAAGCATCGGCAAGAGGACTTTAGTAAAGGAAGCTCAAAGACGCTTAGAACTACATATATAAATAATATTCAAAAAAAAATGCATCTCGGATCTTTTACTGCATCTTTTTTCAGAATAGACCATAGTATTATGGATGCCGTTGGCACAATAATAGAAACGCCCGTTGCAACAGTCATCCATCCTGGCGATTGGATGATTGAACACAAACCCACAGGGAGAGATGAAATAGAGTATACATATTTGGCAAAACTGAAAAGACCTACTATTTTAATGCTTGAAAGCCTGGGCTCTACTAATTCCAAAAAATCTGTAACGGAAGAGCAAATGCTTAATAATCTTTACAATTTAATCACTTCTGCTCCCGGCAGAATCATTATAACTACTTTTTCTAGCCAGATTCTAAGAATAAAAGAAATTTTGGACTATGCTTCCAGAATAGGAAAAAAAGTTGCGCTGGACGGTTTTTCTATGAAATTAAACATGGAAATTGCCAAAAAACTAGGATACATTAAGGTAGAAAAAGACACCATCATTCCAATAGGAAAGATAATGAATTTCCCGAACAATAAAATTATCGTCATCTGTACCGGCGCCCAGGGGGAAGAAATGTCTGCCCTGTCCAGAATTGTCAGCGGAGACCATCGATTTATTAAAATCAGGAAAAGCGATACTATTGTTTTTTCTTCGTCGGTCATTCCCGGGAACGAAAGAACTATCCAACGTCTAAAAGACAATATCTATCGACTTTCAGACCATGTTCTCCACAGCGACATTATGGATGTCCACGCTTCGGGCCATAGCAACATTGAAGATATCAAAAATATAATAAGTCAAATTAAACCGGATTATTTCATCCCTGTTTATGCTAATCACTTTATGTTAAAAGAAGCCGCTAAAATAGCTTATAATATGGGATTTCCAGAAGATAAAGTGTTCGTTCCTGATAATGGTTCAATTATCCAGTTTAATAAAAAAGGCGCGGAAATACTTAAAGAGAAAGTTCCAACTAATTATATTTTCGTGGACGGCTTGGGTGTGGGAGACGTGGGCGAAATAGTTCTGAGGGACCGCCAAATGCTGGCCAAAGACGGAATGTTCGTGATTGTGGCGGTGGTTGACAAGCAAACTGGAAAAGTCAAGGGTTCTCCTGATATAATATCAAGAGGGTTTGTTTATTTAAGAGAGTCCAAGGAATTATTACAACAAACCAGAAAAAAAGTCATTGAAACAATAGAAAAATCAACTACTTCAGGCGGAATTATCAATTGGATTTATACTAAAAATAAAGTTAGAAATACCTTAGGAGATTTTCTTTTCCAAAAAACCCAAAGAAGACCAATGGTCTTACCGGTAATAATTGAAGTATAGCAAGTCATTTTAACATCTAA
>PETY01000012.1 GCA_002780915.1 Candidatus Nealsonbacteria bacterium CG02_land_8_20_14_3_00_34_20
CGACCGAGCCAATCTGCGACCGACAAAGAGGGAATAAAAATTAGCAAAGGTATGATAAAAACTAACAATGAAATTGTATATAGTCGGGGGTTATGAATTTATAATATAGTCAAGTTAATTGTGATTATTGGAGGGCCCTTTGGAAGTTTTTGGCTTCGGCTTCTTCGATTGTACAGAGCCATTGATCTTCTTTGAGAAAATTGATGCTGGTCTCATCATAATATTTGTCTCCGGGAAGGTGATAAAATTTCTCGCCTAAACGGCTGATATTGCCTTTAATCAGGCATTTATAGTCGAATCTTTCCTCTCCGCATTCGCCCCAAAGCCCTAAAAAATCTCCCTGAGCTGAAAGGGCAGCCTGAACCAACTCATCCTGATAGAGAGTATTGAATTTATCAAGATAAAATCTGGCATAGCCTTCTTCCAGAAGTTCGAGATTGACAAAGGTTTCTTTTTCCCCGAATTCATCTACGGTGTAGACATAGGCTAAGGTCCGGCCAAATTGATCATATTTATCTATATCGAATTCCAAAGTTATTTTTTGGTCTAAAACCAGGTCTTCATTTTTTTCTTTAGCTTGAGAACCAAAGCAGGATTCATAATCTGGGCCCTCGAGCTCAGGGGTATCAATTCCCAGATAGCGAACCACAAAGATTTCGTCATTCTCAATGTCTCTTACTCGAATGGTGTCTCCATCAATCACTTCCTCTGCTTTAGCTTCTTGAAATTCTGAAAGATGGGGCTGGCCTTGGTAAAGGTTAATTCCTAATATAGAAAGCAAAAGGGCTAAAAGCCCGAGGAGAATCTTCAATAAATCTTGTTTATTTTTCATTCCTTGTAGGAATTAATAATTTTATCTAATATTTTTCTTTTCTCTAATTTCTTTTTCCAAATGATTATCAACAAAGGATTGGTTTTATACATAAAAATTGTGCCCCCACCAAGACTCGAACTTGGAACCATCACCTTAAAAGGGTGTTGCTCTACCAATTGAGCTATGAGGGCTTTCTGGCTTACTGGTTTACTGGTTTACTAGCCAACTAGCTAACTAGCTAACTACACACCTTCTTCTTTCAACTTTTCTAATAGTTCTTTTTGCTTCTTGGTTAGATTTTTCGGGGTTTTAATTTCTAATTTAATATAAAGATTTCCTCTCCCAAAATTTGAAAAATGAGGAATTCCTTTTCCGGAGATTTTTAAAATTTTTCCTGACTCGGTACCGGCAGGAATTTTCAATAAAATTTTCTTCTTTTCTAAAGTAGAAATTTCTATCTCATCTCCTAAACTTGCCTGGGAAAAAGTAATAGGAAGAGTTACATACAGGTCATCCCCTTTTCTTTTAAAAACAGAGTGGGGTTTAACATAAATTCTAACATATAAATCTCCTGCTTTCCCGCCTCTTCTTCCAGCATCTCCTTTCCCGATGATTTTTATTAATTGATTGGTATCAACTCCAGCTGGAGTAGGAATATTAATTTCTTCTTCTTTTTTGATTCTTCCTTCTCCTTTACAGACATTGCAAGGTTTTTCTGGCATTACTCCCTCCCCTTGGCACTCCGGACAAACAGTATATTGGGTGAAAGAACCAAAAAAACTTCTTTTAATCTGTTGAACTCGACCGGTTCCTCGGCAAGTAAAGCATTCTTTAACTTTAGTTCCAGGTTCAGCTCCGCTTCCCTGGCAGCGAGAACAATTTATATATTTTAAAAGCTTAATCTTTTTTTGTTGGTCTTTTAATACTAATTCCAAAGGAATTTCTATTCCAACTTCAATGTTTTTTCCTTTTCTAAAATCTTTGGCTCTGGTAGTAGAAGAAAAACCTCCACTAAACATTTGTTCCAGAATGTCCTCTAAATCCATACTTTCTTGCCCAAAACCTTGGGCAAAGTCTTGCCAGCCAAAATCTGAACCGAAACCAAAACCGGTTCTTTCTCCAGAGCCAGCGCTTCCATCAAACACTCTTCCAAATCTGTCATACTGAGACCTCTTTTCTTTATTGGAAAGAACTTGATAGGCCTCGTTAATTTCCTTAAATTTCTTCTCATCTCCGCCCTTGTCGGGATGATGTTTATGAGCCAATTTATAATATGCCTTTTTAATTTCGTCTTGAGACGCCTCGCGCGAAATACCCAAGACTTGGTAATAATCCTTCATACGAAAATTTTCAATTATCAATTTTCAATTATCAATCAATTTTCAATTATCCAATTATCAATTGAAAATTGAAAATTTAAGAATTGATTGAAAATTGGTCATTGAAAATTGAAAATTATTTTTCTTTATATTCTCCTTCTTCAGGTTGAGTTCCTGGTTTTTCTTTATTCTGACCATACATTTGAGCGCCGATTTTCTGAATTGCCTGGGATAATTCCTGAGTTTTATTTTTTATTTCTTCTATATTATCACTTTCTTTAACTTTCTTCAAATCCTCAGTTTTTTGATTAACTTCTTGCCGAATTTCAGAGGATACTTTATCACCGGCATCTTTCAATGTTTTCTCAGTAGTATAAATTAAATTATCTGCCATATTCTTAGCTTCAATTAAATCTCTCTTTCTCTGGTCCTCTTTTGAATGTATCTCAGCTTCTTTTTTCATTTTTTCTATCTCTTCTTTAGACAAACCAATTGAACCTTCAATTTTTATAGATTGAGAACGGTTAGTGGCTTTGTCTTTTGCTGTTACAGTTAAAATTCCATTAGCATCAATATCAAAAGTTACTTCAATTTGAGGAATTCCTCTTGGGGCTGGTGGAACTCCATCTAAAATAAACCTCCCCAACGACCTACAATCGTCAGCCATTGGTCTTTCCCCCTGCAGTACATTAATTTCAACAGAAGTTTGGCTGTCAGCGGCAGTGGAATAGATCTGGGTTTTAGAGGTAGGAATAGTAGTATTCTTGGAAATCATTGCTGTATCGACTCCTCCTAAAGTCTCAATCCCTAAAGAAAGCGGCAAAACATCTAAAAGCAAAATACTTTTCATTTCTCCTTCCGGCGCCCTCCCCTCTTCTTTGGCGGTTAAAATTTCGGCTTCAATCGCTGCCCCCATAGCTACTACCTCTTCGGGATTAATAGATTTATTTGGTTCTTTGCCAAAAAAATCTTTTACCGCATCTTTTACCGCCGGAATTAAAGTTGTGCCACCAACTAAAATCATTTCATTAATACCAGATTTGCTTAAGTTCGCTTCCCCTAAAGTCTCTTTTATTCTTTCTATTGATTTTTCAATTAAATCTCGGACCAAATCTATAAATTGAGAGCGAGTGAGCTTGTAGTATAAATGTTTTGGTCCAGAAGAATCAGAACTGATAAAAGGAAGATTAAATTCTGTTTCCTGGGAGCTGGAAAGTTCTATTTTTACTCTCTCTGCAGCTTCCTTTAACCTTTGGAGAGCCAAAGAATCTTTTGATAAATCAATTCCTTCATCTTTTTTAAATTGTTTTATTACCCAATTAACTATTTTCTGGTCAAAGTCATTTCCTCCCAAGTGAGCTTCCCCTCCGGTAGCAATAACTTCAACCGTATCCGGAGCTATATCTAAAATAGTAATATCAAATGTACCTCCTCCAAAATCATAAACAATAATTTTCTTGGGCTCTTTTTTCCCGAATCCATAAGCCAGGGCAGCTGCCGTAGGCTCGTTAATAATTCTTAAAACTTTAAAACCAGCAATTTCAGCTGCGGCTTTAGTAGCCTTTCGCTGACTATCATCAAAATTTGCCGGACAAGTAATAACCACATTTTTAATATCCTGGCCTAATTTTTCTTTGGCATCCAGTTTTATCTTTTGCAAAATCATAGCTGAGATTTCAATAGGGGTATACCATTTATCGCCCATCTTAACCTCTACTCCGCCGTCTTTCCTTTCCCTGGTCTCATAGCTTAGAGTTTTTAATTCATTTTTAACTTCGGTATCAGAAAATCTTCGTCCAATAAATCTTTTAACCGAATGAATTGTATTTTTTGGATTAGTGATTGCCTGGCGTTGGGCTAGAATTCCGGTGAGTCTTTCACCAGTTTTTGTTAACGCCACATAAGAAGGTATTAAAATAGAACCTTCTCTGCTTTCTAAGCATTTCGGTTCACCCTCTAATATGGTAGCCATTTTTGAAATAGATGTTCCTAAGTCAATACCTAAAACCTTAGCCATAAACTATAAAATATTTAAACATAAAAAACATATAAGCATCCTTTTAAGCGTTAAGATGTTTTTAAATGGTTAAATAATTAATGATTATCTATATTTTATTTTGAAATTTTTACTTTAGCAGGCCTAATAACCTTGCTATGTAATTTATAACCCCTTTGAACTTCTTCAATAACTATACCGGAATCTTTTCCTTGAACCTGAACCTCTTCTACTACTTCTTGAAAATTTGGGTCGAATTTCTCTCCCAGGCATTTTATTTTCTCAACTCCCTGGTTTTTCAAAAAATCTTGTATTTGGTTTTTAATCAATAATAATCCTTTTATATTCTCATTCTCTTTTAAGTTTTCTGGCAGCTTTTTCTCAGCTAAGTCAAAATTATCTAAAATTGGAAGAATCTTTAGAATCAAACCCTCATTGGCATATTTAAAAATTGTCTCTATTCTTCCTATCTCTTCTTTTTTATAATTCAAAAAATCTGCTCTTTCTCTTTGCCATCCATTTAAGTATTCATCTTTTTGTTTCTGACATTCTTCAAGTCGTTGTCTAATTTCCCTTAAATTTACCCCGTTAGAGATTTGTTCTCTTTGCGTTTCTTTTTTACCCCTGTAATCTCTAACGGGGTTTATTTCTTCTTCTTTTTTCTTCTCTTCCATTTCACTAATTTTCTTAGAGACTTTCTAATGTTTTTGCTAAAGAGTTGAGCAAATTAATATTTTTCTTGTAAGCCATTCTTTTCGGTCCTAAAATACATAAGAATCCTTGGATGTCATTAGGAAAATGGCATTTAGACACTATAATACTGAAATCTTGCGACCTCGCAAATGGAGACTCCCTTCCAATATAAACCTTTAATAGCAAATTTCCCAAACTAATAGATTCTATTTCTTTCTCAAAATTATCCATCATTTTTACAAAACGGAAAATAAGCTCAGAATTTTTAAACTCTGGCTCCTGAAAGACTTCTTGCCAGCCCTCTTTCCAGAAAAACTCTGCCTCTTTTAGATAAACCACAGAAAAACTTTCTGATGTTCTGGCTAGACTTTGAGCAATCTCGTGGGTAAATTTTAGAATATTATCATTGCCCGATAAAAAGTGATACATTTTTTTAAAATCTTTAAAGAATTCTTTATCATAATCTTTAAAATTTGATTCTAAAAAATCATTTACAAAAAATCTATAACCCTTATCAGTAGGGACTCTGCCCGAAGAAATATGAGGTTGATTAAGATAACCAATAGAGGTCAGCTCTTGCAACTCGTTTCTAATGGTGGCAGGGCTAAGGCCAAAGTTGTGTCTTTTTAACAAAAGCTGAGAACTGATTGGCTTGGCTAATTTAATATAATCTTCAATTAGAGTATTCAAAATTTTTGTCTGGCGATAAGTAGCATTCATTAATTTTATTATAGTCATTTATAATTAGCAGTCAAGGATTTAGATTGCTAACTTACAACTTTACAACTTACAACAAAATGAAACGATCGTCCTGATTTTTATGTATTGCTTAATGTATTGCTTAACCAGGTTAAGCACAACTAAGAACTATATTTTTGGGCTGGAATTTGTTAAAATATCTTAATTAATATGGTTTCAACTAAAATCAAAAATTATTCTTTAATTTTATTATTAATTCTTGCCATTGGAAGTTTTTTTAGATTGTGGCAATTAGAGACTATTCCGCCAGGACTCTGGTCAGATGAAGCAATTAACGCCAATCAAGCAATTTCTAGTCCCGGGAAAATATTCTATCCCGAGAATCAGGGCAGAGAAGGTCTTTTTATGAATTTAATTCATCTTTCTTTTTCAGTTTTAGGAATCTCTATTTTTTCTTTTAGAATAGTTCCCGCTATTTTAGGGATATTAACAATTCTTGGCTTATATCTCCTTGCCAAAGAATTATTCAAAAATGAACATATCGCGCTCCTATCTTCGTTTTTCTTGGCAACTTCTTTTTGGCATATTAATTTTTCTCGGATAGGTTTCAGGGCAATTTTAGTGCCTTTTATCTTAGTATTCGCCTTTTATTTTTTATTTTTGGGTTTTAGAAAAAAAAGTTTCTGGCCCTTTTTAGCTTCGGGTATATTTTTTGGCTTAGGATTTTATACTTATATCGCCTTTAGGGTAGCAGTAATTATTTTGATATTTGTTTTAATTTTTTGGTGGTTTATTTATAAAAAACAAGGTTCCCAGAAAAAATATTTTCAATTTACCATTCCTTGCCTTTTTCTCATTTTTTTAATAGCTCTTCCCATCTGTTTTTATTTTCTCCAAAATCCATCAGATTTTATAAGTAGGGCTGAAGGAGTATCTGTTTTTGCCCAAGATTCCAATTTTCCTCTCTCCCAATTTAAAGCTTTCTTCATCAGCGCGGGAAAACATTTAGCAATGTTCAATATTTATGGCGACCCAAATTGGCGCCATAACTTCTCCGGGGCTCCTGAGCTTTTTTGGCCAATAGGAATTCTCTTTTTAATTGGACTTTTTCTTTCAATTAAGAAAATTTTTACGAAAAAATCACCTGCCCTTAGCTACTGGACATTAGTGGTTTGGTTCTTGGTAATGCTCCTGCCAGGAGTTCTCAGTTATGAAGGTCTCCCCCACTCTTTAAGGGTAATCGGAGTAATTCCTGTTGTTTATATCTTTGCAGGGATAGGAGGGGTTTTTATTTTTGAAAAGATTAAAAAGTTTTTAAAATCACCTAAGTTGTTTTATCTTGTTTTAATAATTTTTTTGGTCTTTATTACTTTCTCTCAATTTCACAAATATTTCATCTCTTGGGGGCAAAATGAAAAAGTAAAAGAGGCTTTTTCCCAAGATTTAGTAGAAATGGGAAATTATCTTAAAGATACTCCTTTAGAAATTAAAAAATATGTAATAATCTATGGAGGTGATATGCCGGTGGAAACTATAAAATTTATTTTAGAAACCTCCAAAGAAAAGCACGAAGTAAATTATATCTTGCCCACGGAAATCTCCTCAATCAAAATAGAAAAAGAAACTATAATTTTACCAATGGAAAAAGACGAAGAATTACTCTATGAGCTTTGGCAGAAATTTCCTCAGGGAGAAATTCAAAGCAAAAATAGATTTTGGGTATACAAAATTAATTATTAACTTCAAATGAAATTGCAAAATCGTCTTACTAATATTATCGCCGCTCTCTTATTAATTCTAACTTTTGGTTTGGCTACAAGCAGCATAATTAATGATTCTTTAACTTTTGATGAAACTGCTCACATTGGGGCTGGTTATTCTTATCTAACTAAATTAGATTATCGGGTTAATCCCGAACATCCCCCTTTAATAAAAGACTTAGCCGCCCTACCTCTCCTATTTTTAAATCTAAAATTCCCTGAACAATCTTTTGAGAAAGTGAATCCAGCTATTTGGTGGACCCAGTTTGATTTTGCCAATGATTTTATATACAAATCAGGAAATAATCCTGACCAAATTTTAATTTTTTCCCGTTTGCCTTTAATTCTTCTTTTTCTAATTTTGGGTTGGCTTCTTTATTTCTGGAGTAAAAAATTGTTAGGAAATTGGCAGGCTCTTTTAGTTTTAACTTTCTTCTGTTTTTCCCCAACCTTTTTAGCTAATGGAAGACTAGTAACAACCGATGTCGGAGCAGCCCTTGGGGTAGTTCTTGCTATTTATTTCTGGTTAAGATTCTTAAAAGACCCCAATAAACTGAATATAACTTTAGCCGGCTTAATCTTCGGCTTCAGTATTTTAATTAAATTTAATCTAATTCTTTTAATTTTCCTTTTGGGATTTATTACTATAATTTGGGCCTGGCTAAAAAAAGGAAATATTTTGAAATATATTTACTTTGGACTTTTAGCAGGAATTCTGGGAATGGTTTTAGTCGTCTGGCCAATTTATAGAATTCATATTTTAAATTATCCGGCTGACCTGCAACTTGAGCAGACAAAAGAAGTCTTGCTAACTGCTGGTTTGCCTAAAACCCTGAAAGACATAAATATTCTTTTGGCAGAAAATGAAATTTTAAGACCCTTCGGAGAGTTCTTGTTAGGGTTGAATATGGCTACTAACCGAACCACAGCTGGCAATACTACTTACTTTATGGGGACAATTTCGGCCGAAGGGAGATTGGGTTATTTCCCAATGGTTTATTTAATAAAAGTCCCTTTGGCTTTTCATATTATTACAATTTTGGTTTTGCTTTTTGCTGCCTATAAATTAAAATTTCCTTTTTGGAAAAATACTGGAAAAAGATTAAAAAAATGGATTAATGATTACTTTCCTCAGTTTTCAATGATTATTTTTTTAATAATTTATTGGGCTACATCTCTGTCGGGCAACCTCAATATTGGAATAAGACATATTCTGCCAACTTTTCCCTTTATTTATATTTTACTAGTCTGGGGTATCTCTCATCTATTCGAAAATTTAAAAGGAAAAAAAGGCAAGATGGTCGCCTCAGCTATTTTGATAATCCTTGTTTCCTGGTATTGTTTTTGCCCAATTTCAATTTTCCCTTACTTTATAGCCTATTTTAATGAGTTAGCTGGTGGGCCGGATAATGGTTATAAATTCGTGGTGGATTCAAATTTAGACTGGGGCCAGGATTTAAAAAGACTAACAAAATGGGTAGATAAAAACCTGCCTGCCGACAGGCAGGTCTATCTTGATTATTTTGGTGGAGGAGACCCAAGATACTATTTAGGGGAAAAATATATTCCTTGGGACCGAACCAGGACAGAATCAGAATTCCCTAAAGGAAATTATTTAGCTGTTTCTGCTACTCAAATGCAAGGCCAAAGAGCAAACCCTGTTTTAGGATTTGACCAGGAAACTTTCCAATATTTCTGGCTAAATAAATTTGAGCCCCCTATTACCAAGATTGGTTATTCTATTTTTGTTTATTATATTCCTGATTAATTTAAATTTGGTTTATTTTATTATCGCCTGATTACCAAATCTTAAATCTATGTATTCTAAATTTTTTAATGCATCCTTAGAAATTTTTTCTTTTAAAAGTATCTTTAATTTTTCAAGTTGCCAATCTAAGTTTTCTTCTGGGTTTAAAAATATTTGTAAACCTTGAGGCATTTTAACCGCTAATTTGTCTGAAAAAATAATAAATTTTTCAATTTTCTCAAATCCCTGCGCCTTCTCTAATTCCTCTTTTATTTTTAGAGTTAAAGATAAAAAATCCTCTTTTTCCATTTTGCCTCGGGGTATTAGACTATCTATCTCATTTTTTTCTTCAATTATTATTAATTTATCAATATTCTCTTTCTCAAACATCTCAAAGGCCTTTCCTTTTTTATCTACCAAGTGACAATCTTTTTCCTCATTTTTACACCAGAGAGCAAAGGGAATCCTTTCTTTAACTTCTAAAGTTAAAACATTGGGAAATTTTCTTCTCCAAACGATATCTTCAATTTGAGGAAAATGTTCTAAAAGCAAAGCAGCCTTATTAAAAGGTAATAAAATACTTTTGCTATCAAATTTTTTCCCTAAAAATTCAAAACAAATGCCATAGTTTTCTTGAATTATCTTTTTTAGTTCTTCGCTTGAGAAGGTTTTACTTTCTCTAATCTCAATTTTTTGGATTTGGAAATAGGGAGAAAAATAAAAAAGATAAAAAATAGTTAAAATAAAACTAAATAAAACAAAAAATCTATAAAAATAAGAGCTTTTTAGAAAATTAAGTCTCTTTTTTCTTTTAGCTTTATGCTTTCTGTGAACTCTTTTTAATGAAGCCTTTGACATTTTATAAATTTCTTTTCCTTTTTCTTAGTTTTTCAAAAAGAAAAGTTAACCAATACTTTTTTGACAAGGGCAAGTCTTGGGTCTTGCAATATTCTTTTGGATAACCCCCAAACCCTATTTTAAACAAGGTTAAACCTGTCCAAGGATGTCCTCTTGAAATTTGGAGTTTGGGATTTCCATTTTCTGTTACAGTAGAAAATGGCGCTATCCCCCAAAAATTGTAAGTATGACAGCCTCTTTTTTTTGCTTCTAATATTGCTTCCCACTGGATTAAATAAGAAACCGGAATTTTTGGATACTTTGAAGAGCTTGCTCCCTGATGATAGAAAGCAATTCCCTGCCAGAAAATAATCATAGCCGAAGAGATAACTTCATTTTTGTATTTTCCTAAAAACAAAGCGATATTGTTCTCATTGCCGAAAGTTAAAAATTCATTTTTTAAATAACCCCAAAAAAAAGGGGTAAAAGAATGACGCCCGGCAGTTTCTTGGTAAAGTTGATTGAAATTTTCTACATCTTTTACCTCTTTGCTTTGTAAAATTTCAATATCTCTATTCTTTAAACCCTGCCTTATTAAATAGCGGGTGGTTTTTCTCATTTGAAGTAAAAGTTCCTGTTCTGGAGGGGTTATATCTAACTCCCAGGTTAGTTCAGGATGCATATGGATTGGAGCATTTCTAAAACCTAAATCTTCAAACATTTTCTCATCTTCTTCATTTTCTTCCCAAATCGGAGCAATCCTGATAAAAATACATTTTTCCTTTTCGGCAATTTTTTTTAATTCCTCTAATAAGGTTTTTAGAATTTGGAATTTGGAATTTGTTATGTTTGGCCCATGAGGAATAAACAGGAAGGTTCCTCTTTTGGCTTTTACTTTTATAATTAATGCTACCCCCAATAAATTTTTGCTTTCAAAAATTCCTAACCTCCAAATTTTACTTCCCATAACCCTATTAAACTCTCCCCACTGCCAGGAATCCAAAAATGTCTTTTGGCAACATCCTAAAAGAAAACTTTCCCATATTTTTTTATCCTTAACTTCCCGAACTATCATAATTTAACTATTATGTCTTTTTTATTTTATTCTAACAAAAATAGGATTGACACCATTTTTCACTCGTGAAATTTTATGGTTTAAAGCCAATTTGGGAATTGGGTTCTTTGGCTATTTCAATCTCCCCAAAATTTTCCTCATATCTCTTTAAATTTCCCTGCAGAGCTTGAATAATTCTTTTTAAATGGCCGGGACTGGTTATTATTCTCGCAGTAACAATTCCACCCTCTTGAGGCAAAACATTGGCAAAATCTAAAATAAATTCCTCTTTAGTATGACTCACTCTCATTAAATTAGCATAACTTCCCTTTAATTCACTGTCGGCAATTTTAATTTGAATTTGTTTTGGTTGTTGGTCCATATTATTAAATTAATTTATTATTTTTTTGACCTTTTAGTAAGTTAGTAAGATACTTTTTAATTTGTAATTGTTCTTTAATATTATTTTCTAATTCAATTGCTATCAGGGATGAAAAATAATTCCGGGAATATTTTTTTAAATAATTTAATTCTGATAGATTATCAAGTCGATGATTATCGTAGCGCTGGTATCCTTTTTCATCTATATGACTAATTTCCTTAACCGCGCTGATATGATTAGAGCCTAGAGGATATTTTTCCGTCATTTTTATATTATGCTCAAATATTTCCTTATGCAATAATCTATCATTCTCCAGATGAGAAAGGTCTAAGCATATTCCCCCAAACTTTTTTAATTCTTCCTCGTCCAAGGAATGATAAACATTTTCAATATAAATAATATCCTTATATTTTGACAAATCATATCTTAAAGGATACTCAATCTGCATATGAGTATTAAAAGCTTTGGTGCCATAATTCCTGACAAAGTAATCTAACTCATCTTCAGCCATATCGCTTCGAATATGCACCAAGGGAATACTCTTAATGTTCGAATCTTCCAGTAATCTATATAACTCCTTTCTTTTTTCTTTTGGAAGACAAGTGGGAAAAAGAGCAATCTCTTTCAATCCTATTTCATTTATTTCTTTTATTTTTACTCTCCAATTAGAGCCCCAAGTTGTAGTAATAGTAGGAAGAATCATCATCTAATAAATTAAGAATTAAGCAACTATGAAAAATGGGGTAAAGGAAGCGAGGGAATCAGCTTTTTTGGCAATCCACAGCAAGTTTGCTTGGTTCTTTACCAAATTTTGGTAGGGAAAACTCGCGAGGACTTAGCGAGCTTGCCGCTGGAGCAAGCTCGCGGCACCGAAAGCTGAATTTCCGAGCGATAATCTTATAGAATTTTAAAGAAATTTTGAGGTCCAGGTGGAAGCTGATTTAATTGATTCAGGAATTCCCTCAAACACTATTCTTCCTCCTTCATCTCCTCCTTCCGGTCCTAATTCAATAAGCCAATCGCACTCTCTAAGGACATCGGGATTATGCTCAATAACGATTACACTATTCCCCTTGGCAATAAGCTGCCTTAAGATTATAAGAAGCTTCCTGATATCATCAAAATGAAGTCCTACTGTGGGTTCATCTAAAATATATAAAGTTTTTTCTCTTATTTTCGAGGAAAGTTCTTTGGCCAATTTTATTCTTTGAGCTTCTCCTCCAGATAAACTTGGAGCTGCTTGTCCCAGTTGAATATACCCCAAGCCAATATCTTTTAATACTTTCAATCTATTGTTCACAGACTCAATCTCATAGAAAAATTTTACTGCTTCATCTACGCTCATTTCCAAAACCTCAGCGATGTTTTTATGATGCCAGGCTATATCCAAAATTTCTGGAGCAAACCTTTTACCTTTACACACCTCGCATTCTACATAAATATCCGGCAGAAAATACATCTCTATTTTTCTAAATCCTTCTCCTCTACATTTGGAGCATCTTCCAGCTTTAGTATTAAAACTGAAATGGGAAGCAGTATATCCTCGCAGTCGAGCCTCCGAAACTTTGGCAAAGATTTCTCTAATTTCACCAAAAAAACCAACATAAGTGGCAGGATTAGAACGAGGAGTCCTGCCAATAGGACTTTGATCTACTAAGATTACTCTATTTAAATTTTCTGCACCCGAAAGTTTTTGATAGGCTCCTGGAAAAACTTTAGTCTGATAAAACTTTTTTAATAAAGCCTTGGATAAAGTTTCAATAATTAAAGTACTTTTCCCCGAACCAGAAACGCCGGCAACACCTACTAAACATCCCAAGGGAATTTTTAGATTTATGTTTTTTAAATTAAAACAAGATGCTCCAAAAATTTCTAAGAGAGGAGCTTCTTCTACGATTTTCTTTGGAAATCCTGAATTTACTTTTAACTTCCCGGATATATATTTAGCGGTAAGAGTAGAGGCTTTTTTAAGAGAGGAGAAAGTTCCTTCAAATACTACCCTTCCTCCTTTTTTTCCAGCCCGGGGACCAATTTCAATAATCCAATCTGCTTCATTCAAAACAGATAAATCATGCTCTACAATAATCACTGTATTTTGAAGGTCTCTTAATTTTTTTAGGGATTTAACCAATCTTTTAATATCTCTTTGGTGAAGTCCAATAGTTGGTTCATCTAAAATATAAATAATGCCTGAGAGTCCTGAACCAAGTTGACAGGCTAATCTTATTCTTTGATTCTCCCCTACCGATAATGTTCCGGCTTCTCTTAAGAGGGTAATATAATCTACTCCCACATCCTCTAAGAATTCTAACCTTCTAATTATTTCTTTGCAAATTGGTTGGATAATCTTTCTTTGCTGGGATTTAGTTTTACTCTCTAAATTTTTTAAAAAATCTTTTAAATCCTTTATAGTTAAGCTAACTAACTCATAAATACTTTTACCTTTTATTTTTACAGCAAGAGCTTCTTTTTTTAATCTAGAACCTTGGCAAAGAGGACAACTCTTTTCAACCATATATCTGGCAATTTCTTTGCGAATATAATCGGATTCTGTTTCTAAATAAGTTCTCTCTAATCTATGGGTTATTCCTTCAAATTCTGAGTCTCCATATAAAAGAGTATTAATTGTTTTTGAAGAAAGATTCTTTAAGGGTTCACCCAGAGAAAATCCTATTTTTTTAGATAATTCTTCAAGATGCCATTTCTGCCAGGGAACTCCTATTGCTCTCCGAGAAAATCGAGAAAGCCTATCCCAAATTAAAATTGCTCCCTCATTGAGCGAAAGGTTATAATTTAAGATTAAATTTGGTTCTACTTCTGACTTTTTACCCAGCCCCTGACATTGAGGACAGGCTCCGTAGGGACTATTAAAGCTAAACAGTCTGGGTTCAATTTTAGGCAAAGAAAATCCACATTTAGGACAGGCGAATAATTCAGAAAAAACCAAATCTCCAGAAACAGTTGAAGCAAACAAGGTTCCATTTCCGATTTTTAGAGCTTTTTTAATATAATCAAGACAGTCTATTTTTTGTTCTTTTTTAAATCTTCTTTGCAGTTTTATTTTACGCCTTTGGGCTTCTCTCTCAGTTTTAGAACTAAAACTTCTTTTGATTATCCTTGGTAAATCAATCCTGCCGGTTACTACTTCAATGCTATGTTCTTTATTTTTATCTAAATTTAGTTCTCTGGCCTCAAGAACTGAACATAAAATTTTATCAATCCTTACCTGAGAATAACCCATTCTATAAATTTCTTCTATTGTTCCCTGGTGAGCCCCCTTTTTCCGAACTATTGCCGGACCCAAAATCAAAATTTCTGAGCCCTCAGGATAAGCAAATATCCTTTTAGCAATTTCCTCAGGGGTTTGAGAAGAGACAGGAATATTGCAATTTGGACAATAAGGCTTACCACACCTGGCAAAGAGAAGTCTTAAATAATCGTAAATTTCAGTGATAGTGCCTACTATAGAGCGCGGATTTGAAGATATAGTTCTTTGACTGATAGCTAAAGTAGGAGAAAGATTTACAATTTTATCTACTTTGGGTTTCTTTAATCCTCCCAAAAACTGCCTGGCATAAGAAGATAAACTTTCCAGATACCTTCTTTGTCCTTCTTGATATATAGTATCAAAAGCTAAGGAAGATTTACCTGAACCAGAGACGCCGCAAATAACTACTAATTTATTTTTAGGAATTTCAACACTAATATTCTTGAGATTATGAATTTTAGCTCCAAAAATTTTGATTGAGTTTTTCATTTTCATCATAAATATTAATCATAACGCTAATTTTTGAAATTGAAAAGAATAAGCAAATCCATTAATATTAAAGACAAGGGTATGAAAATTAGTAATTTGCCTCAAAGAATAGGAGTTTACATTTTACAAGATAAAGATGGAAACATTCTTTATGTTGGTAAAGCAAAAAATATTAAAAAAAGAGTTGCCTCCCACCTTCAGAAGAAAAGTGATTTTTTGACTATTTTACCCATAGAGAGAATAAAAGATGTAGATTGGCTTGAAACTGATACCGAAAAAGAAGCCCTTCTTTTAGAACAACAACTAATTAAAAAATATCATCCCCGATTTAATATTGAATGGCAGGATGACAAAAATTATTTTTGGGTAGAAATTAGCAAAGAAAATTTCCCAAGGATAAGCTTAACCCATCAGCGCTCTCATTGTGACTCGGAATATTTAGGACCGTTTGTTGATGGAAAAGAATTAAAAAATTTTCTAAAAAATCTTAGAATTCTTTTTCCTTTTAGAACCTGCAAAAACTTACCCCAAAAACCCTGTCTTTATTTTGACCTAAAACTTTGCCTAGGGGTCTGCCAATACAGAAATAAATTTATCCAGCAAAAATATAATCAATTCATTAAAGGAATTGGGCAGCTTTTAAAAATCTACTTAGGAAATTCTGGAAGGGTTGAAGGATATGATATTTCGAATATTTCTGGAACATTTAGCTGTGGCTCAATGGTTGTCTTTGAAAATAATAAACCTAAAAAATCAGAATATAGACTATTTAAGATAAAAAAAACAAAGGGCCAAAACGATGTAAAAAGCTTAGAAGAAGTACTTTTGCGAAGGATGAGGCATGGTGAATGGAAGATGCCTGATTTAATTATTTTGGACGGGGGTAAGGGACAACTTAAAGCAGCTAAAAAATTAAATCTTCCGGTTCTATCTTTAGCTAAAACTAAAAGGGCAATTAGCTCGGGAAGACTTTACAGTATTTTTTCAAAAAAATACTTAAACTTAGATAAATTCCCTGAAAATGTTAAAAATACTTTATTGCAATTGCGCGACCAAGCCCACCGCTTTGCCATCAGTTTCCATAAAAAAAGAAGGGTAAAATATTTATTAGCTAAAAAATATTAATGTTCCAACTAATTTCCCCGTTTAAAATAACTCTGGCCCAGAAAGAAGCAGCAGAAAAATTAGTTTCAGGAGTTAAAAAGGGATATAAGCATCAAACCTTATTAGGTGTAACAGGATGTGGTAAAACTTTTGTTATGGCTAATGTCATTAACGAAGTTCAGCTGCCAATATTAGTACTGAGTCCCAATAAAACCTTAGCCGCTCAACTCTACGAGGAATTTAAAAGTTTTTTCCCAAAAAATGCTGTCCATTATTTTGTTTCCTATTATGATTACTATCAGCCCGAAGCCTATATCCCTCAAACTGATACCTATATTAAAAAAGACGTTAAAATAAATAAAGAAATTGATAGATTAAGGCATGAAGCAGTTCAAAGTGTATTATCCAGAAATGATGTTATTATCGTTGCTTCGGTCTCAGCAATTTATAATCTTGGCTCTCCCAAAACTTATCAAAAAGCAAAACTCCAGTTTAAAACTGGCCAAAAAATTCGAAAAAGAGAAATTCTCAAAAGATTAATTGGTCTCCAATATGAAAGAAATGATTATAATTTCGAGCCAGGGAAATTCAGGATTAGAGCCGATTTTATAGATGTCTGGCAACCCTCTGGAAAATTCATTTATAGAATAAAAAATATTGGAGAAGAAATTTCTGAATTAATTAAAATTGAAGCTCCTTTTTCAAAAGAATCTCCAGTGAAATCGGCTGAACTCTGGCCAGCAAAATTTTGGTTATCGGAAAAAGAGAAATTAAAAATTGCTCTTTCTAATATTAGATTAGAACTTCAGGAAAGGGTAATAAAACTCAAGTCGCAAAAAAAATTTTTAGAAGCAGAAAGATTAAAAAAAAGAACTCTCTATGACCTCTCTTTAATTCAAGAAGTTGGCTGGTGTCATGGAATTGAAAATTATTCGCGCCATCTGGAATTTAGAAAACCAAAGAAAGCTCCATTTACCTTATTAGATTATTATTCGCAGCATTCGGATGTCATTGATAAATTGGCATCGCATTTTATTACTTTCATTGACGAATCCCATATTAGCGTTCCTCAAATTAAAGGAATGTATGAGGGAGATAAAGCCAGAAAAGAGGTTTTGATAAAACATGGATTTCGCCTTCCCTCCTGTTTAGACAATCGACCTCTAAAATTTAATGAGTTTTTAAAAAAGACTAATCAAATAATTTATACTTCCGCTACCCCTTCTTTATTTGAAAGAAAAAAATCTATCCAAGTTGTGGAGCAGTTAATTCGGCCTACTGGACTGTTGGACCCAGAAATTAAAATCAAACCAACCCAAAATCAAATTGAAGATGTAATAAGACAAATTCAAAAAAGAACTAAAAAAGGAGAACGAGTTTTAGTTACCACTCTAACCAAAAGATTGGCTGAGGCAATTGCCGATTATCTTGTTAGCCAAGGAATCAAGGCAACATTTTTGCATTCTGAAATAAAAACTCTGCAAAGACCAAGGATTTTACGAGACCTTCGTCAAGGAAAATACGATGTTCTCGTGGGGATAAACTTATTAAGAGAAGGATTAGACCTTCCTGAGGTTTCTTTAATAATAATTTTGGATGCAGATAAAGAAAGTTTCTTAAGAGACAAGACCTCTCTAATGCAAATAATGGGAAGAGCATCTAGGCATATTAATGGTCAGGTTGTAATGTATGCGGATAAAATTACCGGTTCAATGAAAAAAGCAATTGAAGAAGTTAAACGCCGCCAAGATATCCAAAAAAGATATAATCAGAAATATCATCTTGTTCCTTCTCCGATAACAACCGAAATAAAAGAGAGCTTGTCGCCGGAAGAAGAAATTTTACCTAAATCTGACCTTCTTAAGGATTACTTAAAAGAGTTGAAGAATAAATTAGAATTAGCCCAAAGAAATCTCCAATTTGAAAAGGTAGCTTTAATAAAAAAAGAAGTCCAAAGAATTAAAGCAGAAAAATAAGATGCTTCAACTTCATTTAATTTCTTATTGAGCATTAAGAAGAAGTTTTATAATTTTTTGGGCTTGATTTGGAGAAATATTAATATGAGTAGGTAAATTTAAAATATGTTTAGCTATTTTTTCTGCCTCACAGCAGCTTCCCTGGATATAGCCTATTTTTTTAAGGTCGGTTGCAGGAGGAACAATAGGTGATTTTCTCCAAGCATCATCTAAATATATTCCCCTTCTTTTGAATTTGGTTAAAATTTTATCTGAATCATCAACTAAAAGTGGATATCTCATAAAAATTGGCTCCCTATTTTTATCTTCTCGGGCAAACGGTAAAATAAATCTCTTTTCTAAATTTTCTTTATAAAGCTTAGCAATATCTTGACGATGTTGGTTGAATCTCTCTATTTTTTTAAACTGATTGAGGGCTAAAAGAGTTAGGGCATTGGGTAATTTTTGAGGAAAATAAGAAGGCAACTCTCCCCTATTTTCAATCCTTACCACAGATTTTGAAAGTAGGCGCAGATTCAAAAATAGAGCTAAAAAAATCCTCCCTAATTTTAAAAAATTATAAAATGGCAGAATTAAGTAATTCATTAAAACTGGGTGTAAAAGTTGTTGAATTATCCAAAAATTAGAAGGATAGTTCATCTTTTTTTGAAACTCTTTTAAATTTTCTCCTATTTTTTTATTATTAGTAACAGCCATTCCTCCATAAACACAGGATATAATTTTATCTCTGCCAAAACTAAAAAAAGCTGCATCAGAAAAAGTGCCGCAGAGTTTCTTTGCCCTCCTAAGTTTCTTCGAAATTTGGGAGGGCAAGTATTTTGCCCCCAAAGAATGGGCACAATCTTCAATTAAATAAAGACCGCTTTCTTGGGTTATTTTTTTAATTTCTTCAATTTTTGCCGGCCAGCCAAAGGTGTGCTGAATCATTACTATCTTTGAATTTTTGGTAATTTTTGTTTTCAAATCTTCTGGATTCATATTTATGGTCTCATCCACATCAACAAAAATCGGCTTTGCTTCTTTAGCCAAAATTGGATTTACTGCAGCATTGCAAGTAAAACCTTGAAGAAGAACCTCATCACCTTTTTTTATATCCATTGCTTCTAAAATAGCTATCAAAGAAGACCTGCCGCTGTTAAAAGAAAAAGCATACCTTGCCCCTAAGTATTTTTTAAACTTTTCTTCAAATTTTAGAATCTCTTTTCCTTTTTTCCAGAGCCAGGGTTTAAAAAGCAATTTTGAAGCAAGTTGAACATCATCTTTTTCAGTATTTGGAGATAAAAATATTGAAATAGGCCGAAAAGTCATTGTTAATTGCCTGCCCCGTAGGAAACCGACCTGCCCCGTAGCTCGCTGGAAGCGATGGTATGGGGAGGCTATCCTTCGGGGTCAATTGTTAATTGTTGAATTAGTTGGTCTGGTAATCTACTTTCCAAAAGAACTATATCACCTTCCTTAGTAAAGTTCTTGATTTTCTCAAAAATTTCTTTTGGATTTCCTAAAAATAAAATTTTACAGGGGGCGACCCTCTGTAAATTTACACCAATTTTAATGTTTTCAAAACACTCTTTAGTAGTAATTATTGCTAAATCGCAAACTTCAGCTATTTTTTTACCAATTCTTTTATGAACCTCTTTTGATGCCTTACCCAACTCAATTAAACAAGGCATTACAATAATTTTTTTGCCGGGCCAACTCTTCAAGTATTCCAAATGAGCCAAAACTCCATCTGGATTAGCAGAATAAGTGGCATCAATAATATTTAAATTATCAATACCCTTTTTGATTTGAATTCCTGGAAACTTATTTTTAATTCTCTGACAAGCCCTGGCAATTTCTTTCTCTGACATTCCTAATTCTCTAGCTAAAGCCTTAGCTCCTAATATATTTTCTTCTCCAGGGAAAACAGCTTCTTGTCCATAAAGTCTTTTCTTAAGATTATTAGTTTTCTCATAGAGCTCGCGGCAATATCTATTGTTAGTATTGAAAAAAACTATTCCATCATTTGCTAAACTTTCCACTAATTCATATTTAGCCTTGAGAATGTTTTCTAAACTACCAAAAGTTGCTAAATGTTGTTCATTAACTCCAGTAATAATTCCAATTTTTGGTTTAGTAATATCGCAAAGTAATTTTATCCCTCCCCTATTGTAAGCCCCCATCTCGCAAATGAAAATTTCGTGTT
>PETY01000019.1 GCA_002780915.1 Candidatus Nealsonbacteria bacterium CG02_land_8_20_14_3_00_34_20
CGCAGTTCTTCTGGGAGGGATTATTTATGAAATGATATATTTTATAAAGTAATCTATGCTCTGGTTTTATATTTTTATTTTCATAATTTGCTGCGTTTTGCTTTATTTTTCCGGAGAATGGGTTGTGGGAGGCCTAACAAGAATAGCCAGGTTTTTGGGCTGGCGGGAATTTGTAGTTGCCTTTTTTGTTATGGCTTTTGCCGCTTCTTTGCCCAATCTTTTTGTTGGAATTACTTCGGCTTTTAAGGGAATTCCCCAACTTTCTTTCGGCGATGTTGCCGGAAACAATTTAGTTGCTATGACTTTAGCAGTAGCCCTTGCTGTTTTATTTGCCAAAGGAGGAATTTCGGCTGAAAGCCGGACCATCCAAACCACCTCGATTTTTACCATTGCTGCCGCTATTTTGCCCCTAGTTTTGATTTTAGACGGAAATCTTTCCAGAATTGACGGAAGTTTGTTAATCTTTTTCTTTTTATTTTATTGTTCTTGGCTTTTCTCAAAAAAAGAAAGATTTACAAAAATTTACAATGAACACAAAATACAAATTGTTAAAGAATTTAAGGTTTTCATAAAAGATTTAGGAAAGATAATTTTGGGGATAATCCTGCTGATTGTTTCAGCTCAAGGAATTGTTGCCTCATCTCAATTTTTTGCCCAGAACTTTGCCATCCCAATAATTTTAATTGGAGTTTTGATAACCGGCTTGGGGAGCGCTTTGCCGGAAATTTATTTCGCCATTGCCTCGGCCAGAAAAGGTGAAACCTGGATGATTCTGGGAGATTTAATGGGGGCAGTGATTATTCCGGCCACGCTGGTTTTAGGAATTGTGGCTTTAATTTGCCCCATTGAAATTTCTGACTTTTCACCTTTTGCCATTGCCAGATTTTTCCTAATAATTGCTGCTGTGTTTTTTCTCTTTTTTGTTCAAACCGGTCGTAAAATCACCAGAAAAGAAGCCCTATTTTTATTGGGGATTTATATCACCTTCGTCTTGGTTGAAATTTTAACCAAATAAAATGAACGAGAAGTGTTCTCGCTCAGTTTGTTTTGACGAGATCTTGAGAAAATGATAAGATGGTTTAATGACTGAGACTCTTTTTATTTTAAGCGTATTTTTGATTGTGGCTGGAGGCGTGCTGCTTTCAATTTTTCTAATTAGAAAAGAAATAAAAGGGTTGGCAGAAAAAAAGGGAGAAGACCCTCGCTTAAATTTATTTCAGGAAGAACTGAAAGAAATCCGTGAAGAAAGCGGCAAGGTTGTTCGGAGTTTCACTTTTCATATTAAGGATGTAGCCTCCCAATTAGCAAAAATCAATAGCGACCATCAGCATGTCTTGGATGTGAAAGCCCAGCTGGATAAACTGACCGATGTCCTGGCTAATCCGAAACAGCGTGGGATATTAGGAGAGTATTTTTTAGAAACCCTGCTAAAAAATGTTTTCCAGCCAAATCAGTACAAACTTCAGTATAAATTTAAGGATAATGAGACTGTTGATGCGGTAATTTTTATCAGAGACAAGCTCATCCCGATTGACTCTAAGTTCTCGTTAGAAAATTACAATAAAATTTTAGAAGAAAAGGATTCAAGTCGGAGAGAAAAATTAGAAAAGATATTTACCCAGGACCTGAAAAATCGAATTGAAGAAACGGCAAAATATATTCGGCCAGAAGAGGGAACAATGGATTTCGCTTTTATGTTCATTCCTTCAGAAGGGATTTATTATGACTTGCTCATCAATCAGATTGGTGCTATAAAAATAAATACCTACGATTTGATTGAATACGCCTTTAAAGAAAAACATGTGATTATCGTCTCCCCGACTTCATTTTACGCTTATTTACAAACCGTGCTTCAGGGATTGCGCGCCTTGCAGATAGAGGAATCAACCAAACAAATCAGGGTCCAGGTAGAAAACCTCCAGAAGCATCTCTTAAGCTACGATGCTTTTCTCAAGCGATTGGGTAATAACCTTGGCACTACTGTAAATGCTTACAATCAGGCATATAAAGAATTTGGCAAGATAGATAAAGATATAGCTAAAATTACCGAAGGCAAAAAGACCGTTGAGCCATTACAAATAGAAAAACCCGAAGAATAAATCTGTATGTTTGCAATAATTAGAACCGGGGGAAAACAGTATGTTGTTTCTCCGGGAGATAAAATTAAAATAGAAAAATTAGATGCCAAGGAGGAAAAAGAAATAGCCTTCAAAGAGGTTTTGTTAGTGGAGAAAAACAAATCCAGCACCAGAGCAAAGCTCGGTGCTGGACTAGTCCAGCACCGAAACAAATTTTCTGGTGCGGGGAAATTAGAAATCGGCACCCCATTAGTGAAAGGAGCTAAAGTAATTGGGAAGGTCTTAAAACAAGACAAACATAAGAAGGTTATTATTTTTAAATATAAATCTAAAAAGCGCTATAAACTAAAAAAGGGACATCGCCAGCCCTTTAGTGAAATAGAAATATTAAAAATTGAGATTTAATTAAATTATATCTTCTTCAGTTTCCCTTCTGAATTCTAAATTCTTAAAACTAACTCTTTGTTCGTCAAAATATAACTCAACCCTCCCTACCGGACCATTACGATGCTTGGCTATGATTATATCAGCAATATTTTTTCTAGGGGTATCTGGCCGATAGCGGTCTTCTCTATAGATAAAAAGCACCACATCACTATCTTGTTCCAGGCTTCCACTTTCTCGCAAGTCAGAGAGGCGGGGAATTTGAGGGGAACGTTGTTCAACAGCTCGTGATAATTGAGAAAGAGCTAAGACAGGGGTATTAAGTTCACGGGCTAAACCCTTTAGCGAGCGAGAAATTTCAGTAATTTGTTGAACTGTACTTAAATAAGTATTTCTTGGTTCTATCAATTGTAAATAATCTATAATAATTAAACCTAATCCTTTGTCTGCTTGTAATCTTCTAGCCATAGCCCTCATTTGCAGGACATTGGAAGAAGCCGCATCGTCAATATAAATTGGAGCTTCGGAAAGGATACCCATAGCATGTTGAATATGAGTAAAATCGTTTTCCTTGCCTTCGGGCGAAAGGCGGCCTGTTCTTAATCTCCATAAATCGATATTGGCTTCAGAAGCAATTAATCTATCAATCACTTGGTCCTTTGACATTTCTAAAGAGAACATGCCCACTGGTATTTTCTCTTTAATGGCAAGATGGCGGGCGATATCTAAAGCTAAACTACTTTTTCCCATTGAAGGGCGAGAAGCTAAAATTATTAAATCCGATTTTTGGAGGCCGGCTAAAATATTATCTAAGTCAAAAAATCCAGTAGGAATTCCCCTTAACCTTCCTTTGTGTTTTGAAATATTATCAATTCTTTCAAAAGCTTCTGATAAAGAGGATTTTATTGGTAAAAAACTTTGAGTTAAGCTTTTTTGGGTGATACTAAAAACTTTTTTCTCCGCTCTATCTAATAATTCATCGGCCTCTTCTTTTTCATCATAACCCATTAAGGCAATTTCCTGTCCGGCTCCGATTAAATCTCTAAGAATTCGTTTTTCTTGGACAATCTTGGCATAACTTAAAACATGGCTAGCTGTGGGGACAGAATTAATTAATTCTGTTAAATAAGCCGTACCTCCCATCTTCTCTAAAATTTCTTTTTCTTTTAATTTAGAGGAAACGAAAACTAAATCTATCGGTTCTCCTTTGGAAAAAAGTTCTTCCATCACTTGATAAATTTGCTGATGGTTTCTTTTATAAAAATCTTCTGGTCTCAGGAAATCAGCAACCTTCACAATTGCCTCTTTATCTATCATTAAAGACCCAAGCGTGCTCTCTTCTGCTTCTATATTTTGAGGAGGAAGTTTTTCGGGTAAGTTAAAATTTTGATTATTTTCAGCCATCAATTATAATATAGCAGGAGGAAATTCAAATGTCAAAAGTTCAGCTCCATTTAAGCATATAAGCATATGTTAAATTGTTAAATTGTTAAATTGTTTAATTGTTAAATTGTTTAAATGTTTAAATGTTTAAATGTTTATATGATTCTATGAAAGTTGGTCTTATTTCTTTTCATTCATTTTTAAAGCCAGGAGGAGTAAAAAACCATGTTTTAGGACTGGCCAAAGAGTTTAGAAAAAGAGGCATTAAAACTAAAATTATTGTTCCTCGAAGAAAACTCAAAGAAAATTATGGCAAAGATATCATTTTATTAGGGACATCTATCCCTTTTAAACTTTGGGGAACTCAGGGGGATATCTGTTTTAATTTTAATCCTGTGGCTATAGATAAGACGCTTAAAAAAGAAAAGTTTGACATTTTACATTTTCATAACTTTGGAATTCCATTTGCCTGGCAAATATTAGAAAAATCTCGGGCTTTAAATATTTTAACCTTCCATGCCAATATAGAAAAAAGCGTTTTACTGAAGAAACTTCCCGGTATTCTTTACCCTTTTAAAAAAATTATTAACTGGAAAATTAATGGGATAATTGGGATAGCTCCTTTTAATCTTAAATTATTTAAGGATTTTCCGGGTGAAAAAACAGTAATACCAAATGGCATAAGCCTGAAGCAATTTAACCCTCGAGTTCTTCCAATTAAAAAATTTTGCAGCGATGATAAAATTAGTATTTTGTTTGTGGGAAGGCTCGAAGAAAGAAAGGGCTTGATTTATTTACTTAAAGCCTATGAAATTTTACAAAAAAAATTCTCTAACTTGCAACTTATTATAGTAGGCAAAGGACCATTGGAAAAAGACTGCCAAAATTTTAGCAAAGAACATCATCTTCAAAAAGTTTATTTTGAAGGAGAAAAAAGCGAAAAAGTTATGCCAGAGTATTTTGCCAGTTGCGATATATTTTGCTCCCCGGCTATTTTTGGAGAAAGTTTCGGCATTGTTCTCTTAGAAGCAATGGCTTGCCAAAAACCTATAGTAGCTTTTTCTAATCAAGGATATAAAGAATTTATGAAAGGGAAAAAAGGAGAGAGGTTTTTAGTTAAACCCAGGGCTTATCAAGCTTTAGCTGGCAAGTTGGAGATTTTAATTAGAAATAAAGGGTTAAGGAAAGAAATGGGGAAATGGGGAAGAAAGGAAGCGGAAGAGTATTCTTGGCCAAAAATTTCTGAGAAAATTTTAGATTTTTATCAACTATGCGCTAGAACCAAACAAGAAAAAACCTTGACAGAAATAAGAAAGAGTGTTAGGGTTATAAAATAAAACTCCTGAGAGTTCAGAGAGCTTTTAATAAAGGTCGGTAAAATTTACTAACCAAAAAGCTACTGAACTCAAGGAGCTCAGCAGCTTTTTTATAATTTAAAATGGAAAAATTATCCGATTTGTTAAAGGGCTATATGCCAAAACTAAGGAAAAGAAACGAAGGATTATTAGCAAGATTTGATATCCATATCTGGAAAAGGAAGTATTCTTTTGTAGATTATCAGAAGGTAATGTCAAAAGATGAAAGAGAAATAAAACAATGGGCTGAAAAAGAATGGAAAAAAATGATGGAGAAAAACAGTCCCCATACTAGAAAATTATTGGAAAGTGGCTGTTTTGACAACATTCCTTTTGAGTACAAAATTGTAAGAAGCGAGGAAGGATTTGGCCAGTATGTAAATCCGGCAACAAATAAAAAATATGAAAGGAAGCTCAGATATAATTATATGACCCAAAGCTTTGAGAGAAAAGAAAACGGGAACTGGATAAAACTCGAGCTAAAACCGACGCTAGAAGACATCAGGGCTCTTCAGGTAAAGGTTTATACTTTAATTGAAGACCCTCTGTATGGATGGTTAGGGATGGTAAATCCAGCTAATTTCTATTTAGGCCTTGATTCAGATACTCACTATACCTATGAAAAGATAAAAGAAATTTATCTGAATGTCTCGTTACTGGAAGCTATTTCCTTTCCTTTTTGCCACTTAGGATATAGTCCCGA
>PETY01000023.1 GCA_002780915.1 Candidatus Nealsonbacteria bacterium CG02_land_8_20_14_3_00_34_20
TATAATCTTGAATTAAGAACCTTTAGATAATGTCAAAATTTACTCATCTTCACCTTCACAGTCATTATTCATTATTAGACGGTCTTCCAAAGATTGATGAAATTTTAGATTACATCAAATCTCAAGGTATGGACTCTGTGGCTTTAACCGACCATGGTGTTTTATATGGGGCAGTAGAGTTTTATAAAAAAGCTAAAGCCAGAGGGATTAAACCAATAATTGGTTGTGAAGTATATCAGGCTTTTGAAAAAATGGAGCAAAAAAGACCCAATATTGACAACAAAAGATACCACTTAATCCTGCTGGTCAAGAATGAAGAGGGTTATAAAAATTTAGTAAAGTTGGTCACTGAAGCTCATCTTAAGGGATTTTATTATAAACCAAGAGTTGATGATGATTTACTAAGCGAACATTCTCAAGGTTTAATCGCTCTTTCGGCTTGCCTGCAGGGAAAAATTCCTCAGTTAATTTTAGGCAAAAAAATAAAGGAAGCTGAGAAAACAGCCCGAAAATACCAAGAAATTTTTGGTAAGGATAATTTTTATTTAGAGCTGCAGCATCATCCCGGGATACCCGAGCAAGAGAAGGTCAATAAAGTTTTAATTTCATTTTCTAAAAAATTAAACATTCCCCTGGTAGCAACAAATGATTGCCATTATCTAAGGAAAGACGACGCCGAAGTTCAAGATATTCTAATGCTGATTAATACCGGTTCTGATCCTAATGACCCTGAAAGATTGACTATGAAAGCAGATGATTTTTCGGTAAGAGAACCTCAAGAAATGATTAAGGATTTTAAGGATGTACCAGAAGCTATCTACAATACTCAAAAAATAGCCGAACGATGTAATTTTGAATTTAAATTAGGGGAAGTTAAACTTCCTTACTACCCTCTACCCGAAGAAGAAGAACCAAATCAATACCTTAAAAAACTTTGTTATCAGGGAATAGAAAAAAGGGAGTTAAAAAAAGATAAAGAGATAATAGATAGATTAGAAGACGAACTTTCGGTCATAAAAAAAACAGGCTTCGCTCCTTACTTTCTTATTGTTCAGGACTTTGTTAATTGGGCAAAGGAAAATCGAATTGTAGTTGGCCCTGGAAGAGGTTCGGCGGGAGGTTCTTTGGTTGCTTATCTTTTAAATATTACTAATATTAATCCCTTAAAATATAATCTTCTATTTGAAAGATTTTTGAATCCTGGCAGAACTAAAACTCTCCCCGATATTGATCTTGATTTTACTGATAGAAGACGAGATGAGGTAATAAATTATGTTGCTCAAAAATACGGTAGGGACAAGGTAGCCCAGATAATAACCTTTGGAACAATGGCATCCAGGGCAGTGGTTAGAGATGTAGGCAGGGCTTTAAACTATAATTATAGTTTCTGTGATAAAATTGCTAAATTAATTCCTTTTGGCTATAGTTTAGATGAAACTTTAGCTAAAATAAGAGAATTTAGAGAACTTTATCAAAGTGACCCCAAGATAGAAAAGTTAGTTAATTTTGCCAAAAAATTAGAAGGCTGCGCTCGCCATGCTTCAACCCATGCCTGTGGAGTAGTAATTTCAAAAGAGCCCTTAGATGAAATTGTTCCTTTGCAATTTCCAACTCAAAACGATCAAAATATTGTTACTCAATATGAAATGCATGCTATCGAAGACCTGGGACTTTTGAAAATGGACTTTTTGGGATTAAAAAATTTAACTATTATAGAAGATACTTTAAATAAAATTTATGCCATAAGACATGAAAAAGTTGATATAGAGAATATTCCTTTGGATGACAAACAGGCTTACAAGTTATTACAAAAAGGAGATTGTATTGGTGTCTTCCAATTGGAATCAGAGGGAATGCGGAGATATTTAAAGCAACTGAAGCCAACTGAATTTGAAGATATTATTGCCATGGTAGCTTTATATCGACCGGGTCCAATGGCTTTAATACCAGACTATATTGCTGGCAAATATAAGAAAAAAAAGGTTGAATATTTACATCCAAAATTAAAATCAATTTTAGAATCAACTTTTGGAATTCCTGTATATCAAGAGCAAGTGATGAAAATCGCTCAAGGGTTAGCCGGTTTCACCTTAACTGAGGCCGATGTTTTAAGAAAGGCAATGGGGAAGAAAATTAAAAGTTTACTCTTGGCTCAAAAGAAAAAATTTATTGAAGGATGTAAAAAAAATGAAATTCCAGAAAGCATCTCTCAAAAAATTTGGCACTGGTTTGAACCTTTCGCTCATTACTCTTTCAATAGAAGTCATGCCGCTGCTTACGCCACTATCGCCTATCAAACTGCTTACCTAAAAGTCCACTATACCTTAGAATTTATGGCGTCTTTGCTAACTTCAGAAAAAGCGAATATAGAAAGAATTGGCTTTTTAATGGAAGAATGTAAAAGAATGGGAATAGAAGTTTTGCCTCCCAACCTTAATGAGAGTTTTAGATATTTTTCTGTAATACCAAAAGAAAATAAAATTCGTTTTGGGCTAGCAGCTATCAAAAATGTAGGTGAAAATGTAGTGGAAGAAATTGTTAAGGAAAGGAAGGAGAAAGGTCATTTTCAATCAATAGAAGATTTCGTTTCCAGAGTTCCTATAAAGGTCTTAAATAAAAAATCTTTAGAGAGTCTAATTAAAACAGGTACCTTTGATAAGTTTGGGGAGAGAAAAAAACTTCTCAATAATTTAGAATTGCTCCTGGAGTATAGTAGAGAATCCAAAAAAAATAAATTTAATGGGCAAAAAGGTCTTTTTGATGGGCTCAATAAAAATTGCCATAAAACTGCTTTTAAGTTAATGGATTCAGAAAAAGCTTCTCAAATAGAAAAACTAAGATGGGAAAAAGAACTGTTAGGTATTTATGTTTCAGGTCATCCTTTAGACAATTTCAAAAAAAATTTCTGGCAAATGGCTTTGCCTATTAACCAGATTACCCACAAACTGGTTGGGAAAACAGTAAAAGTTTGTGGAGTTATCTCGGGAATTAAGAAAATAATAACAAAAACCGGAAAACCAATGCTCTTCTTTAATTTAGAAGACAAGTTTAGTAAAATAGAGGTGGTTAATTTCCCTTCGGTAATAGAAAGAAATCCCGAGGCTTTCCAAGAAAATAAAATTGTATTAGTCTCAGGAAGAATTGATAACAAAGACGATACCCCTAAATTAATTTGTGAAACTATTGAAGAAATCATAGAAAAATAAAATTAAACCTATGAGAATTGATACCATTCGACATTCTTTAGCTCATATTTTAGCTTATGCGGTTCAAGAATTATATCCCGGAGTTAAATTCGGCATTGGTCCAGTGATTGAAAATGGATTCTACTACGATTTTGACTTTAAGAATCCAATCTCAAATGAAGATTTACCAAAGATTGAAAAGAAAATGAAGGAACTTATTAAAAAAGATATTGTTTTTAAAAAGAAAATAATTTCAAAAAAGGAGGCGAAAAAATTATTTGAAAACCAGCCCTATAAATTAGAATTAATAGAAGAAATTGCAGGGGTTGCACCCCTGAAAATTTATGAAAGTGGAAATTTTATTGATTTATGCAAAGGTCCCCATATTAAATCAACCCTTCAACTTCATTCAGGGCAAGCCAAAGAAATAATTGATGCCCTTAAATTGACAAAAATTGCCGGCGCTTACTGGAAGGGAAATGAAAAAAGACCAATGTTAACCCGAATTTATGGAGTAGCTTTTAAAACAAAAAAAGAATTAGATAACTATTTTAAACTTCAACAAGAAGCAGAAAAAAGAGACCACAGAATTTTAGGACAAAAATTAGAATTATTTTTAATTGATGAAGAAGTTGGGGCTGGCCTTCCAATCTGGCAACCGAAGGGAGTTATTTTAAGAAAAATTATTGAAGATTATTTATACCAAGAGTTAACTAATCACGGCTATCAATGGATAGTTAGTCCTCACATTGGCAAATTAGATTTATGGAAGACCTCTGGTCACTGGGATTTATACAGAGAAAATATGTACTCCCCTATTAAAATTGATGAGGAAGAATATATGATAAAACCAATGAACTGTCCTTTTCATGTAAAGATTTTTCAATCAAAAATTCGTTCCTATAAAGATTTACCAATAAAATTTGCTGAATTTGGAACCGTTTATCGATATGAGAGGTCTGGAACTTTACATGGCCTAACCAGAGTGCGAGGTTTTACTCAAGACGATGCCCATATCTGGTGTACCCCAGAACAACTAAATCAAGAGATAATCAAGCTTTTAAAACACGGTTTAAAAATACTCAAAACTTTTGGCTTTAAAGATTATATTATTTATCTTTCTACCCGACCAGAAAAATATGCCGGTACAATAAAGGGATGGGAAAAAGCAACAAATTCTTTAAAATATGCTTTAAAAAATCTTAAATTAAAATATCAAATTGATCCTGGAGGAGGTGTTTTTTACGGACCAAAAATTGATATAAAAGTTAAAGATAGTCTAGAAAGAGAGTGGCAATGTACCACTATCCAGGTTGATTTTAATTTGCCAGAGAGATTTAATATTACATTTATTAATAAAAAGGGTAAAAAAGAAAAATCATATATGCTCCATCGAGCTTTGCTCGGTTCTTTTGAAAGATTTATCGGAGTTTTAATCGAACATTATGCTGGCGCTTTCCCTTTATGGCTGGCACCAGTTCAAATTTGGGTAATTCCAGTAGGAAGCAGCCATAGAAATTATGCGAACTTCGTTAATTTACAACTAACAACTAACAACCTAAGGACTGAGGTAAAAGATAAAAATGAAACTGTTTCCAAAAAAATTAGAGAAGGAGAAATCCAAAAAATTCCTTATTTATTGGTAGTTGGTGACAAAGAAATAAAAACAAAATCAGTCAGGGCAAGAGAAAGAGAAAAAGGAGATGTGGGAATGATAAAATTAAATAAATTTTTAGAAAAAATTAAAATGAAAATAGAAAATAAAAAGTGGTAATATGTCAGAATTATCTCAACAAACCCAACGTTTAATTCAGCGCTATCAGCTCTGGCATCAATCCATCCAGCCAAAAGAAGGAGTGGCAACTATTCATGTGGATGAGGTCGCCTCAAGGGTAGCTGCTTTTTACGAAAAAATAAGAGAGGTAGTTGATTGGAAAGAAGAGCATCTCATGCGAAGAGCCGCTATTATTAGAAAGTTAAAACAGAGGTTTTTGGAATTGGAACTAAGAAACTTCTCAGTTGAAACTGCTAAAATAGCAGAATCTTTGGTTTCGGAATTAATCCGGGGCGGCCATTTACCGAATGACAGAATTGAAGAAACCAAGATATTGGAAGTCCAGAAGATAATTAGAAAATATATCTTTATTCTGAAAAACATTCCCGAAGCTAAGAAGAAACAAAGATTGCAGTTTTATAGCTGGATTTTAGAAGTCGCTGCTTGCGAAGTTGAAGAAAGTTTTTACCCGTTTATCGAGGAAAGGTCTTTGATTAATTATATGTTTGAGCTAATAAAAGAGAGAATTAAGTTAAATGAAGGAGTTATAAAAATAGGAGGGGTGAGTGAAGAAGAGAAAAACATTCAAATTTATATTGCCGTCCAGCAGGCTCTTTTTAAATTAGACCAACCAATGATAAGTTATAATCTCTTAAAATACCGCTTCCCTCAATGGAATAGCGCTACTCCCGAATGGCTTTTAGAGGTAACAAAAAATATATATACAATTTGGAGAAAAATTAAAAACGATCTTTCTCACCCGCTCGGTAAAAAGTTCTATGCTGTCTGCGAAAAATACGATACTACTTATTTGCTCTTGGGCGATATATTATCAGAAGAAAACCCTGAAGAAGTTGCAAAAAAAATTACCAACCCTGAAATATTAGAAGGCCTTATTAAAGGAGCATACAATAAAAGATTG
>PETY01000030.1 GCA_002780915.1 Candidatus Nealsonbacteria bacterium CG02_land_8_20_14_3_00_34_20
CCGGCGCCAGTCCTGTTATCTTTTGTATTGAATTTAATCTCTCCCCTTTTTTGGAAAAACTTTTAATCTGCCAGATAATTTTTCTTCCCGCAGCCAGAACTTTAATTTCAGCTAAAGTTAAGTTATCTTCTTTTTTTGATTCTAAGATTTTTTTAGTTTTTGATAAATTTTCTTTTTCTAAAAACCCGTAATTATTTAGATATTGAAAAAACCAAAAAAAACCAAAAGGCCTTATAATTCTAAATTTAAAATTTTTAATTTCATAATTTTTAGCAAAATATTCAAGTTCACTTTCAGTAAAATAAGTTTCTGCTTCAATTCCAGAAAAAATCTCTTTTTGATAACCGGCGAAGGGAGGAAATTTTACCTTCTTGCCAGAAATTATCTGCCAGGAAGGAATTCTATGTTCTAAAATTAAATCTTCAAAGCACCACAAAAAAGGGAAAAAGAATTTTTTAGAAGACAGAGTTCCAGCTTTAACTTCAATTTCTTTTACATTTTTTTGCTTTGAAAGTTCATAGCCCAAAATCAAATTTACTAATCCCGGGCAAAAACCACATCCGGGAATAACTATAATTCCTCTTTTTTCTATTTCTTTTTTCTTCTTTAAATAAAATTCTGGCTCTAAATCAGTTAAATCTATTAAATTTTTTTTATATTTTAGGGCTAATTTTAAACTTTCTTCTCCTATTTCTCCTGCTAATGCCCCAATTAAAATATCAAAGTTTTTAACTTGTTTTTCATTCGAAAAAAAAGCAATTTTTGAAATTGCCTTATTTTTTTTAAGATAATAATTGATAGCTTTGGCAACTCTTCCTTTTCCTAAAATTAAAACTCTCATTTTAATTCAACTTAAATTTTTTTGGGAGAATCAAAGCCGCTTTATGAATTTCAGGAGAATAATATCTAAATTTATATTTTTTTTGAATTTTTTTAAATCTTCTTTCTATCCTCTTAAAATCTACCTTAGTTAAATCTATCTTTTTTGAAGCTCCCAAAAAACAATATTCTCCGCAATGATAAGAAGGCATACAGAATCTAAAAATTGAAACCAGAGGAAAAACCTTTTTTAACTTTTTAAAGGTTCCCTTTATAATGTTATCGAAATCCAAAAAAGAAGCGCCCAGGGTAATCATTATCCCATCTCTTCTTAAACTATTAAAGATGTTTTTATAAAAATTTAAAGAATAAAGAGGAAAGGCGATATTCTCTTGGAAAGGATTGGTAGAATCAATAATGACAATATCATAAAAATTTTTGGCTCTTTTGATAAATTTTTCTCCTGATAAATTAAAAATTCTTACTCTCTTGTCGGAAAAAGAGTCCTGGCAAACAAAACGAAGATATTTTTTAGAAATTTCTATTATTTCTTTATCAATTTCCACTAAATCTACTTGCGAAACCTTATGCTTCAAAACCTCTCTCAAAACGCCTCCATCTCCGCCGCCGATGATTAAAATATTTTTAGGATTTGAATGAGAGAATAAAATCGGGTGAGTGAGCATTTCATGATAAATAAATTCATCCTGTTCGGTAAGTTGAATCACATTATTTAAGCAAAAAACTCTTCCATAAAGAAGATTATTAAAAACTAAAACTTTTTGGAAAGGGGTCTTTCCTTGAAAAATTAATTTATCAATCAAAAAACAATGCTTGAGCTTGCCGAGCCTTTCCCCCGGCACTGTTCCCTCGCAGAACCACTTCTCAGAGATAGGCATAGATTGGCTTTTTAAATTTCACTCTTTTGGTTTTTTCTGGAAGATAGTCAAAGACATATAAAGATGCCCCTAACTTAGGAGATTTTTTAATAACCTCCTTATCAATCATCAGGGAAAGCCTTCTTAGAATCTCTTTATCTTCCCTGTAGAGTTCAATATAGGGATAATAAATTTTATTGGTAATCAACTCTTTAATAATTAAATTATTTTCGCTAAAGAAATTTTGTAAAAATAAAAATCTATTTCCAATGGACTCGTCCCCTACTTCTAAAAATCCAAATCCTCCATCTTTTCCTAATTGATTTTTACCAAACTGAACAAACTGCTTTATTCCAACTTCGGTATAAACAGGATTGGTTAAAAAACCAATAAATCCCGTACTGGACTTGCCCTGATGCGGAACTAAAAATTTTTGTTTTCGAATGTCTGCTTTTCTGGTTTCTATTTTCAAATTAAATTTTTTAGCCAAAAAATCTATACAACTTAAAAGTTGCTCATCGGCATCAATCACTAAACTTTCTACATTAGGGTCTGTAATTGCCAAAATTACTGAAATAAAATCATCATCGCCTACAAACAAAAATTTTCCATTCAAGGGCAAATAATCTAAGAGCTTTTTGACCACAAAAATCGCTGAGCCTTGAGAAATTGGCATTTGGTCCCATTTCGCTTTTACCTTAAAATCCTGATTTCTTTTAAATAAATTAACAATCAAATCCTCTTCTTTTATTTTAAGTTCTAATTTTTTCTCCAGTTTTTCTTTTATTTCTTTCTCGCTTCGGGGCTTGGGAATTATTTTCAGCAATTCTTTTTTAAAAATAGATACCTCTCCGTTCTTTTTAATTTTAATTATTTTTTCTTTCTCTAAAAATTTTAAATAACGCCATAAATCCCAATCTTCCAGAGAGGTTTTAACAATAAAGTCAAAAACATTCTTGGAATAAATTGTAGTTTTTACATTATAAAGAAAGGTTAAAAAAGAGACCCTATAAAAGTTTTTATAAAATTTCTTTAGAGTCCTTTTTGATAATTTTAGTTCTTCAAGGCTAGTAGAATATTTTTGAGCATCTAAAATAAAATAGGACTCCCCAAAATCTAAAAATTTTTTATATAGAGCCCTTAAAAATTTTTCCATAACTAAATTATCCCTCTTTGTACTCTTTTAATTTTAATTTTTTGAGGCTGAAATTCTTTTTTTAGAAAATCTAAAGCCATCTCTGGCATAGCTTTGTCGCCACAGGTGTAAATGTCAACCGCTACGAAATTCTTCTCTGGCCAGGTGTGAATGGAAATATGGCTTTCTTCCAATAAAATAACCCCAGTTATGCCCTGAGGTTCAAATTTATGTATAGCGATTTCCAAAGGAAGACAATTTGCTTTTTTAACTGCTCCAATTAGAATTTGTTTAATCTCTTTTTCTTTCTCAATAATTTTTCCATACCAAAAATCGGCAATTAAGTGAATGCCTACTTGAGTATTCTTTTTGTTTTGTGAATCTATGACCCATTGAATGGATCCCTTTGTTTTTTGAACCATATTACTTCAGCCACCTTCTCAACATTTTCTCTATTGAGAAAAACAAAGAGATGAAACAAAAAGGCGACTGTCAATTTTAATTTTTATTATCCTTCTTCTATAATTCTTCCTTTTTTGGGCATTTTCGCAGAGGGAGAAAGTTTCAATTCTTTTTTCCCCGCTCTCTGATTTCTTTTTATTTTTGAAAAATTTTTATTTTTATATTTTTTAATTTGCTCTTGAAGTTCATCTTCCACTTCCACAATCGCTAATCTCAAATCTTTTCTTTCGGCTTCCGCTCTTAAAACTTCCCCGGGAAAAACTAACTGAACCTCGGCTCGAAAAACTTTTCCTTTTCTGCGATGTTCTGTGGTTCTCCCAATTTCTATTTCGGCTCTAATGGGCGCCTTCCCAAATTTTTCCAACCCTCCAATTTTTTCTTCAATAAAAATTCTCAAGGCTTGATTCAGCGATATTCCTTTAGTTTTTATGATAATCTGCATTTTCCTGGAAGTTTAACACAAACATCTAAAAAAAGCAACCTCTCTATCTATGACTATAAGAGGGGTTGCAACTTGAAGAAAAAAAGGAGTTTATCTTTTTTTCTTTTTGCTGGCGATTTTCTTTTTTCCTCCTTTTTTCTTTTTGCTGGTTTTTTTCTTAGCCATTTTTTTAACTCTCTTTTCGATTTTTAATTTTCTCTTAGCAAATGTAGCCGACCTTTTATTTACATCTTTTTTCTTTCTATCTCTATTTTTTACCATTGAAAATATTTGTCAACCTGTGGAGAAATAATTTTTGCAATTTAATCTTAAATATGTAACGACGTCGGACATCGTTACATTTCGTTTTTTATTCAAGAATTTGAATTTCTTCTTCTAAATTAACTTTAAATTTATTTTTTACTTTTTGTTTTATTAAATTTATTAATTTTATCACATCCTTTGCTTTTCCTTGGGTGGCGGGCGGGTGGCGTCCTAAATTTAAAATAAAATTTGCGTGTTTTTCAGAAATTTTCACTCCTCCGATTTTTTTTCCTTTCAAACCGCACTTTTCAATTAATTCCCCGGCAGAAAAACCAGGAGGATTTTTAAAAATACTCCCTGCTGATGGAAAATTCAAGGGCTGAGTTTTTTTTCTCTGTTCTAAATTCTTTTTAATTTTACTTTCTATTACTTTTTTATTTCCCTTTTTTAACTGAAGTATTGCCGAAAGAATAATTAGGTTTTTTTTATGTTTAAAGATACTGTCCTTATAACTAAACTCACAATCTCTGTTTTTAATTTTTAGAAGTCGGATTTCCGAAGGAAATCCGACTTCCCCATATTCAACTTCTTTTACAACATCTTTCATTGATCTCCCAAACGCCCCCGCATTCCCGTAAATTGCCCCTCCGACTGTTCCTGGAATCCCTGCCGCCCATTCTAGCCCGGTTAATCCTTTTTTTGCTGCTTCATTTACTATCAAAGTTAATGGTGTTCCTGCTTCAGCAAAAATTTTAGAATTTGGAATATAGAATTTAGAATTTAGAATTTTAATTACTAATCCGTCGAATCCTTTATCCGAAACCAGCAAATTACTTCCTCCTCCTAAAATAAAAAAGGGCAATTTTAATTCTTTTGCCTTTTTAATAGTTTCTATCAAATCTTCTTTATTTTTTGCCACAAAAAAATATTTAACCGGACCTCCAATTTTAAAAGTAGTATAATTTTTTAAAGAGATATTTCGTTTTAGTCCCGGCAATTCCTTTTTTAATTTCTGAGATATTTTTCTTTTCATTCTACATCCTAAATTCTACATTCTAAATTCTAAAATTAAAAGGGCCGAGGGAGTCAACTCCAATTCTAATGTTTTAAGTGAGTGCTATCCCCTCGACCCAATTCTATTATACTACTTCTAATAAAAAACAACAGGCTTTGCTCGAGGAAAGCCTGTTGACAACATAGAACAGAGTAGATATTTCTATCTTTTCGCGCTCACTTGAGACTATTTTAGCAAATTAAAAGTTAAATGTCAATAGCTATTTGCCTTTGAGAATATCATTAAGTTTATCACGGCTGGAAGAACCAATAAAACCGGTAGGCGCGCTTAGCCCTAAAGGAGTTAAAACTCCGGAAGCGTATTTTTGCTGAAATTTTTTGGCGCCGGCTAAGGTGACGGAACCAAAATAAGTAGTTTCATTTCCGGGAGAACCGGGACCGCTATTGGCCAATTTAGTTTCTGGAGCTGAATTTAAAACAATCTGAAGGTATTTTACATCTGGCAGGTTCATTCCTAATTTTAGATTGGTCTGGAAACTAAAGTTATCAGGGATACCCTCAAAAGAAACTTCAGCAGCAGATGGTTGTTCTTTTTTTTGTTGAAGATAAATAATGAGTTTTAAAATAGTTGATATTAATTCTTCCCTGCTCATTTGAGAAAGGGGTTTTTCTAAAGTAAAAGGCGCTGATGAAACAGGGACTGCTTCTTCCTCTTCTGGAACTTCTTCTTCTGGAACTTCTTCCTCTTCATCTTCAGATAAGACTTCGCCTTCAGCTAAAGTGGTGAAGGTCTTGTCAGTTGAACATGAAGAACAACTTATATTTCCTGAACTATCTTTGGATTTGAGCTGATAGTGATAAGTGGTTGAAGGAGTCAGACCGGTTATGGTTAAAGAATGGGAAGCAACATAAGAAGTTGTTTTCTTTTCTAAACCATAATTTGTGCTCGTGCCATAAACTACCCAAGAGGTAGAGCCTTCATTGGTCTTCCAGGTGATGGTAGCTGAATTTTTGGCAGGCACAACGTTTATTTCGCTGATTGCCGGTGGGGTGGTATCAGTTGCACTG